>JALZIO010000179.1 GCA_030860245.1 Actinomycetota bacterium
GGCCCAGAGACGCACTGACCCGGCGCACCGCATCGGCAAGCTCGTCGAGCATCTCGCCCCGGGGGCTGGCGGTGCCGAGCGCTCTCGCCACCTTGCCGTCGACGCAATCGAACAAGAAGGCGAGATAGAAGAGCACCGCCCCCCCGATCAGACCCACACGCGACCCCGATGCGTAGGCGAGGCCGATTGGGACGGCGAGCAGAACCGAGACCATGGTGGCCTGGTCTGCCGTCATGAGCCTGCGGTCCGCAAACCTTTGCGCCAGCGGAACCGCAATGGGATCGACCGCGAGGACCGTCCACCAGTAGTCGCGCTTCTTGGATGGCATGCCGGCAGCGGCGGCACTGCTCATCCCACGGCCCGCCAGGCCCCCGGCGCGCCATCCTCTTCGGCCGGATCTATCAAACCCCTGCCGCGGCTCTGCTCCCACGCCCCCACGACGATGCCTATGACGAGGCCGGGATCCCCGCGCACGATCGCCTTGACCACGTTGTGGATCAACAGCCCCAGCAGCCCCCACCACAGAGCCCCCTTGTGCTTGAGATCCTGCGGCATGTTCTTGCGATGCAGATAGAAGTGATTTGCGAGCTTCATGCGTTCGAGCTTGCGCGACGGCATGCGGTTGGTCCCGGTTTTGAAATGATCGCACTTGGCTCTGGGCGTTTGGATGAGGACGTAGCGGCGCGAGACCCTGTAGGAGAAGTCGATGTCTTCCTGGCTGGCATAGCCCGAAAGCGCCTCGTCGAAGCGCTCGTGGTCGAAAACCTGGCGGCGGTAGGACATGAAGTAGCCGACGAACGCCTCCTGTTTTCGAACGCCCGCCGACTCCGAGGTCCCTTCCAACCAGAACCCAGCCCTGACCCGGCCGCTTGCCTCCGGCCACCAGGCGCCGATGCCGAAGAGCTTGCGCCACATGATCGAGATGAGCGGAGGACGAGCCGGCCGGACCGGAGCGGCCCTGACCCCACCAAGCTCAGGACCCCAGCGGTCGTATTCCTCGAGGATGACCTCGTGGCAGTCGGGGGCCAGAAAGACATCGTCGTCGACCAGGAAGACGGGATCACCGGTGGTGCGATCGAGGCCGAAGTTTCTCTGCCTGGGCAGACCCTGAGGCGCCGGATGCACGTAGTCGAGGTGAAGACCCGAATCGGCGCACAGCCTTTGGATGTGAGAGCGCGCCGGCGTGTCTGTGCTCGAGTCAACGACACATAGCTCGCTCGGCAGAACCGTCTGGGCAACGATGCTCTCGACGGTGATCTGAAGCTCCTCCGGCCGGTTGCGCGTCGCGATGACGAAGGTCGATGATGCTTTGTCTCGGTCGCTCATACGGCTTAGGAGAGTAGCCTAAGACACAAGTGAGATTGAGGAATAGCCGGCCCGGGGCGCGGCACTACCGGAGGACGACATGGTTTCTGGCCGCCGCTCTGGCGATAGGGGCCTGCACTGCCACGGGTACTTCCTCCGATCCCTCCTCCTCCTCCCCTTCGGGCGCCTCTAAAGAGCAGCCCGAAAGCCCACCCGGGCCCCAGTACACCCCTTCGCCCATCGAACCCGTAACCGAGCCTCCGTCCAACCCGTTCAGGTCGGGATGCGGCCTTCCCCTCGAGACGCTGCGCCGGATCCGGAGAGGATATTTTCCGGGGCGATCACCCGACGTGATGGTTGTTCCTCGCGAGCCCAACTTCTTCGGCGCCTTCGTCGGTCAGAGTCACTCGGGCCCGTGGGACTATGTGCAGCGGGTCCCCCTGGTGTTCTACGGACCGGGGTTCATCCGCTCACGGGGCAGCTTGTCCCTCGATCGGGAGGTGACGCTCGCCGATCTCGCCCCCACCTATGCGGAGCTTCTGGACACACCGTCCCCGACCGATGTGGGCGCGCCGATCGACGAGGTCCTGGTCCCCGAGGCGAGCCGGCCGGGCAGGCCGAAGCTGATCATCACGATCGTATGGGACGGAGGAGGATCGAACGTCCTCGACACGTGGCCGGACGCATGGCCCCATCTGGCGAAGTTGATGGCGCAGGGGTCCTCCGTCGAGGATGTCGTCGTTGGTTCGTCCCCCTCGGTGACGCCTTCGGTGCACACCACGATAGGAACCGGCGCCTGGCCCAAGCAGCATGGTGTCGTGGGGATTCCCATTCGTGTGGACGGTGCAATGAAGGCGGCCTACCCGGACAAGACAGCCAGCAACCTGCTTCTTCCCTCGCTTGCCGATCTCTACGATCCGGCGACGGGCAATCAGGCAAAGGTCGGCATGCTCGCGTTCAAGTCCTGGCACCTCGGCATGATCGGTCACGGTGCATACCGGCCCGGAGGCGACAAGGACATCGCCGTGATTGTCGACACACAGGAAAACCTCGTTACGAACCGGCAATGGTACACGTTTCCGCAATCACTCAAGCAGGTCCCCGGCTTGCGGGGAGACATCCGTTCGGTGGACCTCGACGATGGGCGCCTGGATTCCTCGTGGATGGGACACGAGATCCTGCTCGACAAGACGTTGCGCCGCGACACCCCTGCCTGGACCCTCTACCAGACAACGCTGATAAAGGCCCTTCTAGAGAGCGAGCGCTTCGGCGAGGACGACATCCCCGATCTCTTCTACACGAACTACAAGCAGCCGGACGAGGTGGGGCATGCATGGAACATGCTGCTGCCGGAGATGAGGCCGACGTTGCGATACGCAGACGACGCGCTTGGCGATCTCACCGCCTGGTTGGACCGGGAGGTGGGGCGCAGACAGTGGGTGGTGGCCATGACCGCGGATCACGGTCAGGGACCGCTCGCCGAAGCCAGCGGCGCGTGGCCGATAAACATGACCGAGCTGATAGGCGACGCCGAGGAACGTTTCGGCATGGCTGCCGGCGAGCTGGTGGCGGAGTCAAGCCCGGTGGGGTTCTGGATCGATCAACAGGCGCTCGCGAGCAAGCGTATATCGGCCGAGAGGATGGCCGAATGGCTCATCCGCTACCGGCTCGAAGACAACATCGAGCCCGGGGACGGGGTCCCGGAGGGCTACCGGGACAGGGTGAGGGAGCCGATCCTTTCGGCAGCCTTCCCGAGCAAAGCCCTGGGCCGGATCTGGGGCTGCGCGCAGGGGCGCTGATGACGCAAGGCACCCGGAGCTCTGCAAACTACGGGGAGCAGAGGCCGGCGCCCACGCGGCGACCTGCCAGGGCGGCGTCGAAGAGCCGATCCCCGGGCTCGCCCTCGTAGGAGGCCGGAATCCGCCGGCCCTGCCTAAGGTTGTCCTCGACCCGGTAGTCGTAGGCCCACCGCGCCAGATCCTTTAGCACGAGGCCGTTGGGGCGGAGGTCGTCCCGCCGCACATACATGCCGGCGGATTTGACGAACTCGACTAGATCGATCCCGTTGTCGGTGTGATCGAGGGCCCTGTTCGCATCTGCCTGCAGCTCCGAACCCGCAATCGCCCACCCACCCGACTCATGTGGATAGGGCATCTGTCCGTGGTCGGCGGTGAGCATGAGCACCCAGCGTCTCCGGCCAACGGTCCTGTTCAGACTACGAACCAGACGCCCGAGCGCACGATCCTGCGCCCTAACGGCCGCGGCCGTTTCCGGCGACGTCATTCCCCAGGCATGGCCGGCATCGTCGCTCATCTTGAAATTGACGTACAGGAGGTCCGGTATCGAATCCTCGCCCATGTCCGTCGCGGCGATGAAGCGCTCGAGGAGATGCTGTTGGTAGGCCACATGAGCGGGGCTGGCGTACCGCACCGTCTCGACGCCGAGGTCGTGGCCCCGCCACAGCAGGTCCAGCTCGCCGTCCCTTACGTCGAGTGCGTCCGTGTACCTGCTGAGCGCGACTGGATCCTCGATTGCCGGCAATGAGTAGATCGCTTCGTTGGAGAGTGTGTCCGCCAGATAATTGAGCAGGACGACCGGATCGCGGTCACCCCCCGGCCACTCCGAACCCTGTCCGATCATGCCGAGGTGCCAGTCGATCGCCCCGAAGGCTCCCGTGACCGGGCGATTGCCCTCCGTCTTGTCGTACAGATCGGCCAGCGTCCCCACCCGGATCCGTCCGGGGTCGAGCCCCTCGAACGGGTCGACATAGCGGTTGTCCCTCGTCCGGAGCTTGAGCGCCGGGATGCCGTGGGTCGCAGGGAACGCTCCGGTGCCAAGGGTCGTGTGCACCGGCGGGGTGACCGAGGGGGACGACCCGATCGTCATCCTCTCGAACGAGATTCCACGCTCGATCATCCTTCGCAGATAGGGCCACGACCAGGGATGCCTCTGCAGCACGTTGTCCCCGCCTCCATCCCACACGATCGTGACCACCGCACGCGGCGGCGCCGGGGAGCGCTTCGCGAAGGCGCCTTCGAGCACCCGCCCGTCCCGCTCGGGGAAAGCATCGAAACCGACGAGGCGCGCCTGGGTCGGTGCCACGTCGGCCATGGTGGCGCGCCGGTCGACCGGGCCTCGGGCCCGGATGTAACCGGGGCCGTAGAGCACCAGCGGCACCTCCGCGAGATAGTCCCACGGGCCTGAGTGGGCGGGGCTGGCTGCGGTGCCGATGTAGTTCGGGGCGCTGGGGATCAAGGAGACGTCCGGTGAACCCCGGCCCGTGTAGCCGCGCTGGACCCGCCGGACGAGCTGGTGCACCTCCCCGCAGGAGGTCCCGGCGCGGGCTTCGTCGCGCGCGGGACCGGGGGTGGATTGCCCGGGCCCGTCGGGCCGAGCCGGCGAACCGGTACAGCCCCCGACCAGCAGAATCGCCCCAAGGGCGCCCACGACACGTCTCAACACGGGCCAACCGCGCAAATGACTGAAGCCGATAGTGTCAGGCGCTTGCTCATGTCACATTAGTTGACAGGAGAAGTGGAAGCTCCGTAAGGACGCCGGGGCAAACCTTTGCCCTTGTTTTCGGCGTGGTGTATCTGGTCATCGGGGTGGCGGGATTCCTGTCCACGGGCTTCGAGAACTTTGCCGCCGACTCGGCCGACAAGCTGATTATCTTCGAGATCAACCCACTGCACAACATCGTCCACATTCTCATCGGCGCCATGTGGGTAGCGGGAGCAAGGACGGCGGAGTCGGCCAAGCAGGTCAACATGATCATCGGTGTCGCCTACCTTCTCGTTGCTCTCCTCGGTATCTTCGGATTGCTCGACGGTCTCATCAACAACAACGGTGCCGACGTCGGTCTGCACCTGGTTTCAGGCGCGGCGGCGCTTTATTTCGCCACCGCCGGGTCGGGTACCTAGCACAGAACAGTTTCGAAACGTTCGGGAGAGGAGGGCCCGCCTTGTGCGGGCTCTTTTCTTATCCGGTGTTGCAGAGGGGGCCTCAGACCGATTTTGCGGCGTCCAGGTCGTCCACTGCGAAGATGAGCTCGCTCTCGCCGGCGCTCCGGCGCGCCAGATATGCGCTCGAGATATCCACCCCGGCATCGGCGAGCCTGCGACAGTAGCGCCCGAGCTCCCCGGGGCGGTCGTCGAGGGTCGCGGTCAACACCGCGCGCGCGGCCTCGACCCTGAAGCCGTTCGAGGCCAGGATCTCGCCGGCCTCCTCGCCGTCGTCGACGATCAGATGTATGCGGGCCGTCCCCTCGTGGGTGAAAGCCGAAAACGTTTCTATGTTCACCTCGGAACGGCCGAGCAGCTCTCCGACCTCGGCGAGGACCCCGGGGCGGTTGTCAACGGCGACGATGATCTCCTCCAGCATCCTCGAGAGCGTACCGCTTCAGGAGATCGCGATGCCAACTTAGTGGGCGCCCTCGGCGCTCAGGACGGCTCTCAGGGTTCGCCACATGATCCACAGGTCCAATGACAGCGACCAGTTCTGGATGTAGAAGAGGTCGTACCTGACGTAGTCGGAGAAGCTTGTTTCGGTTCGACCGCTCACCTGCCAGAGGCCGGTCATCCCGGGCTTGACCTGCAGGCGGTTGCGGACCCAGTCGTCGTACTGCTCGACCTCAGAGGGCAGAGCGGGTCGTGGGCCGACCAGGCTCATATCGCCCCGGACGACATTGGCCAGCTGGGGTAGCTCATCGAATGAATAACGACGGAGCAGCTTGCCGCTCTTCGTGATGCGGGGGTCCTCCCTGAGCTTGAACAACAATCCCGCCCCTTCCGAAAGGTGCTCGAGCTCGGCGAGCCGCTGCTCGGCGTTTTGTTGCATCGTGCGGAACTTCCAGCACCTGAACGGTTCGCCGTCTTGACCCGCCCGCACCTGTCGGAAGAACACCGATCCTTTGGAATCACGTTTGATCCACACGGCGACCACCGCAAAGAACGGCGCCAGCAGGATGAGGAGAACCACGGAGCCGATGACGTCGATCGTTCGCTTGCTGGCGCGCTGCAGCCGGGTCATTCCGGTGCGCCGGATATAGAGAAGAGGCACTCCCGCGACCGATTGAACGATCATTCGAGATGCCAGCAGCTCGATGGTGCCGGTCGTGATCTGGAGGTCGATGTCCGAGTCCTGCAGCCCCCAGAACAAACGGTTGATCTTCGACGCCTCGAAGGCGGAAGCGGCAACGAGCACAAGGGTTGCATCGAACTCCCTCACGAGGTCGTTCAGGTCGGCCGGGGCACCGATGACCCTGTGGCCGTCGCCTACTTCCTGCCCCACGGGCGCTTGCTCGTCGACGAAGCCGATGATTCGGTACCCGAGCCAGCCTTCGCGCTCGAGTGTGCGGGCGATGGTGCGCGCCTCGTGGTTGACGCCGACCACAATCGTTCGGGTGGCGTCGCCGCCGCGCCGACGTAGCCAGTGAAGCGTCTTTCTGATCGCGAGGCGCTCGGCGCCGACGCTGGCCAGCCCAAGGCCGAAGGCCAGCAACACCCACCCGCGTGCGAGCTCCAGATTCAGCACGGAGTCAACCAGAAACAGCACCACCGTTCCCCCGATGACGCCGTGAAAGGTCTGCTTGACCTCATTGACGGGGCTCAGGACCTGCCTGGGCTCATAGAGGCCGTAGAGCCAGAACAACACGATCCAGACCGGCGTCGCAAGGACGGTGATAAGGGCGTAATCGATCTTCGCGGCAGGGGTTGCGTCCAGGATCTCGAAGCGCAGGATCGACGCGAGGAACAGCGCAGCCGAGACCGCTACGGCATCCGCGAGCATGCGTGAGGCGATCCGCTTTGCGCTCCTGCGCTGGAGCGGCTGACGTTGGGGCGTCTTGTCCGGCTCGATCGCCGGCGCCGTCTGTGCCATGGTGAACTCAGCCCGGCTAGAGGTAGCCGAGGCCTCTCAGGGATTCCTCGATGACCGCTTCCTCCTCGTCTGAGTAGGGCGAAGACTCGTTCTTACGCCTAGATGATAGGGGTGCAAGCATGGACACGGGCTGATCCTCGAGAGCCTGGGGGGTGAAGGCCTCGGTCAGCACACTGCCGTCGAGGTCGTCGGGAACCTTGAGCCCGGCCATGTGGAGCAGCGTCGGCGTCACGTCCATGACCGATCCGCGTAATCCCGAATGGTTCGGCTTTACCCCCCTGCCGGCAACAACCACAATCCCGTCCGGGTGGTGCACCCCCCTGGGCAGGTGGCGCTGGTCGGTGAAGGGGGTTCGGTGGAAGATCTCGTCGTCGAGCTCGAAGTGGTGGTTTCTCAGCACCGGGAGAAGGTCCGGCGCGCCGTCGAGGGCATCCCCGTGGAAGACATCTTCAGACCGGTGGACGTGGTCGGTCACGGGCCTCCCGTCGGGCCCGGCGAGGTCGTAGAAACGGGCCGTGATGGCGTCTTTTATGCGGGGCAGGTCGGACGGGGCCACCCAGCCGAAGCGCTCCCGCCCGGCGACGTTCACGAAGATTCCCTGTTGCGGGATCGGAGACGCAAAGGCGGTCGTCTTGGACCAGTCGACGGCGCTGAAGGTCACCCCCTTCGCCTGACGTGCCAGCTTCGCCGGGAGGATCCGGCGGGCGAGGGGAACGAGGCTGCGCGCCGCCGGAGTCTGCATGAGCCGCGCCCTCGGCTTGAGCTTCAGGTATCCCCAACGCTCGAGCAGAGCGTTAGTGTGTACGCTCACCTCCCAGGCGGTGAACCCGTGGTCCGAGCACACGATGACGCCCCCGCTGTTTCCCGCATAGTCGTCCACCAGACCGACGATGTCGTCCATCGCCGAAAAGCAGCGTTCGACCTCCCGGCGGATGACCCGCCCCTCGCCCGTGTCGTACAGCTCGTCTTCCGGGTCCATGTAGCGGAGGTAGACATGCTGGAGCCGGTCGGGTGCCTCCAGCACGGCGAAGAGAACGACCGGCGGATCGAGCTCGAGCAGTCCACCGAGGACCTCGAGGCGCTGACGGAGCGATGCCATCATTCGGTCGCACAGCGTCGTGTTGCGCCAGTCGAGCTCCCAATTTGCGCTGACGTCGACCACGTAGCCGGGGGCCCGTTTCAGGATTTGCGGCTCGAGCTCGGGGGGCCACGCAAACCCCTTCAGGTGCTCGCCGTAGCCGGGCGTCATCATGCCGGAAACCATCCAGCCATCGAGCCGGCGAGGAGGATATGTCAGCGGGAGATTGTAGATGCCCGTTCGGGCCCCTTGGGCGTTGGCGATCTCCCAGATCGTCGGGGCCATGATCTTCCCGGAGTGGACCAATTCGAGACGTTCGTTCTGCGCGTTGCCACCCATGAAGCCGTAGATTCCGTGACGGCCGGGATTGACACCCGTGGCTGCCGCCGTCCACGCGGGCGGTGTGTAGGTCGGGACCGTCGAGACGAGCGTCCCGTGGGCGCCGCGCTTCACCAGTGCATCGAGCCGGGGCATGATCCCCGTCTCCATCATGGGCCTGAGCAGATGCCAAGCCGAGCCGTCGAGACCGATAACGGCTGCCCGGGTAGTCATCGGTTTCCTCCCCTAATCCCAGATGCGCCCTAACAGAGCGCGAGAATCACCCTCGTCGAGATCCGTATCCTCCAGCACGGTGAACCTCCCCGGGCGCATATACGGCGCAGCGAGCAGAATTTTGACCATGTCGTCGGAGCTCAAGCCAAGATCAGCGGGGTGTTGTGGTAACCCCAGCAGCGCCAGGCGCGCCCGGAAGCCCTGTGTGTCCTCTCCGTAGAGCTCGGTGGAGAGCAGACAGCCAAAGGCCACCTGCGCCCCATGCAGGGCCCGGCCTCCGAAGAGATGGTCGATGGCGTGCGAGATCTCGTGCTCCCCTCCGGACGCCGGCCGGGAGTTGCCCGCGCACACCATGGCCATGCCCGAGAGGACGAGCCCATCGGCGAGTCGCAGAAGGAAACGGGGGTCCCGGGCAGATCTGGAAACGTCTGCCGCAAGATAGCTCTCGATCGACTGAAACGACTCGACCGACAGGGACCAGGCGCGCCGATCGATGCTTTCGAGCCCGCGATCGGCAGCGAGCGACCAATCCTTCAGCGCGAGGGGGTTTGCGAGCAGATCCCCGAGCCCAGCCCGGACGGCCTCGAGCGGCGAGCTCAGCAGGGTGGGTATCGAAAGGTAGACCACACGCGGGGCAATGGCCCCGATGCTCTCCCCGCAGGAGCCCTGGGCGGGCACAACTGCAACCGGCGAGCAGATGCCGTCGTGGGACAGCTGCGTGGGCACTGCGACGACGGTGACGCCGGCGCGCGCGGCCGCAAGCTTGGCTATGTCGAGGCAGCGGCCGCCCCCTATCGCAACGATGGCGTCGGCGCCCAATCGCCGGGTGCGGGAGCCTAGCGTTGCGGCCCACTCCTGATTGGCCTGGGGGACGGGGATGACGTGGGGGAGCGGGGTTCTGATGCGGGCGCCGAGCGCTTCGCCGAAGGTGGACTGGACCACGAGGGGCTCAGTGATATCGAGATCCACCAGCTTTCGAGCGAGGTCCTCCGCCGCCCCCTGCTCGTCGCCCGGCGGTCTGTACACGAAGACTCGAGGGAAGTCCTCACGGCCCTCCATTCAGTGCCTCCTCGCGCGGGCCACCGACGCAGTCGCCCTCTCTGTGCAGGCGCTGTTTTGCACGAGGAAGCACGTCTACGCCTCGGTCCTCGTCGCCACCGGGTCCGGCCAGGCGTCGCGGTGCCGTGTGAGAACCTCGCCGGCGGCGCCGATCTCGTCCGGTTTGTCCACCTCCGCGTAGCGGTCCTCGGACACGGGAACGGCCCGTGCGTCGAGGTGTTCGAGCAACCCCGAGTACACGTCTTCGTAATAGAGGGTCGTCTGGGCGCGCCACTCGAGGTCGGTGGCGGTCTCGGCGTAGGCGCGCGCAGCCTCGTGGCGGAGAAGCGAGACCCCAACGAACTCGCCGTGGCTTTGTTCTAGAGGAAGGTCTTTGCCAATGGAAACGACACGGTCGGTGTCTAGCTGCACGCGCATCTCTTCGGAATCGAAGTCGGTTCTCTGCTGCACCGCAAGAACGAGGTCGCCGGGTGCATCGACTACGCGCGCGAACACGTCCGGGTGGATCACGATGTCCGAATTGACCAGCAGCAACTCCGACTGGGGAGATTGATCTACCGCCATGCGAGCGGAGTGAAAGTTGCCCCAAGACGCGTAACGCGCGTTGAAGACGAATGCGACTGCACCGTGCCAGTTCTCCGTGACGTAAGCCTCCACCAAGGACGACTTGAAACCCGTGACGACGAGCAGATCCTCGATCTCCGCTCGGTGGAGACCTGCCAGGATGTAGTGGAGGAACGGCTTGTGCTCCCCAACAGGGGTGAGTGTCTTGGGTGTGACTCCACCCATGCGGACCGACATGCCCGCCGCCAGAACAGCCGCCCTTACCCTTGCCATTTAACCTCCAGGACCTTGTCTTTCACCAACGGTCTCGCCCACAGCAGAGTGTCTTCGGACCTCGTCCATCCGGGCGCCACCACACCGCTGGCCCCCGGCGGGAGTTGCAGCCTAACCTCGAGTGTCTCCGGCCTCACCTTGGGCTGATGCTGCACGATAAGGCGGTAAACGCTGTGGCCGCCAACTCTGCGCACGACACCGGGCACCCGGTAGTCGAAGCGCACGGCAGCGTCCTGCTGCGGCGGTATCTCCAGTGTAGTCGACCAAACTTTTTTGCCCAGTTCGGTGTGCTCGGGAGGATGGTTGCCGATCCAGGCTGCGAGCTCCGCCGTGGGTGAAGCATCGAGACGCCGACCCTTCACCATGTGCGCCCCCATTAACTCCGCGTCACCCGGAGCGTAGAGGTTGATCATCGGCCGGTGGAGGGGGCCGGAGTTCCCGTAGACGTACCGGGGCAGTGGGGCGAGAGCTCCGTTGTAGATGCGGACTTCGGTCGACACTAGTGCGTCCCGGCCTTTCAGCCTGATGTCCATCGAGTTGGTTTGCTCGTCGAAATAGTCAAGCTTGTTTCCACCCACGTTTTGTTCGACGATGTAGAGATAGTCGCTGTTGGGTGCGTCCTCTATCCCGCCGTCCCAGTTCATCTTCTCTATGAATTTCTGTTCGCTCGAGCGCTTGAGCCAGATCTGCATGTGCTTTTCGCTCAGAGCGCGGCCTAGACCTGGAATCAACTCAGTGGGATGGGCCGGGTTGAACAGGCTTTCGTAGAACCCATCGACCAGGTAACTGAGACGCTGTCTGCGTATCCCGGGGATAGGAAAAGACGCGTAGGCTTTGTAGAGGACGTAGTCGACGATATTGGCGGGCTTGAGCTTGAAGTCGGTTCCTGCGCCGGGCCGGCCGATTCCCGGCAGCAGGCGTTTCAGGACCTCCGGGTCCACCCCGATGACGCCGTCCACCGCGGGCCAGGGAGCGCCGCTTGCGCGTGCTCCGGCCTCGGAGTAAGCAACGGTCAGGCGAGCCGACAGCGGCCAGTCCGGAGACCAGTTCGCGTTGCCCGCCCTCTTGGCATCGTCGATGCCGGCGACGTACCAGGCGTCTTCGGGCAGTGGTATGGACAGTTGACGCCGGTCTTGGTCGATCTTGTAGATCGAGCCCGAACGCTCCTTCAACAGCTTTGGCCGGCCGTCTTTGAACTGCATGAGCTGGAACTGCAGCAATGATCCGCCGGTTCCGCGCAGCTCCGCAGAATTTTGGATGGCGAGAAAGTAGATGCGCCGGCCGTTCCCCCCCAGTACGTCGGGCAGGATTGCGAAGCCATCTTCGGCGTCCGCTAGTGTTCGATCCGTGCTGCGAGCTTTTTCGATCGAACGTGCAATGCCACCTCGCAAAGTCTTCGGTAGCGCCTTCGCATCGACCGCTGTGAGTTCCTGCTCGACGCTTTGAACGGCGCTCCGGACGTCGGAGATGAGCTCGCCTACCGCCACGAGGCGCTCAATGCGGATCTTCTTGTTGTCCGGATCGTCGGGGTCCTGATCGATGAGCTTGTAAGGGCCTTTGAGCGCGTTCTGACTGATCCTCAACGTGCTTCGCGCGGCTTGGGCGGAATGCTCTACTGCGTTGACGACGTGCCCCAACTCGGGTAATGCGTCCCTGACCTGCGCCGACGCCATCGCAAGATCGAGCAATGGCGCAGGGGCTTTGAAAGCTCCTCCGGCTTGCTCCGCCGCGGCGCTTCCCTTCAGAGTTGCAAGGCGAGCCTCCTTGTTGGCACCGGAGGTGAGAGCACGCTCGGCCTTGCTCAGCTCGACGCGTGTGGCCAACAACCCGTTCACCAGGCGCCATGGCTCGGCGAGCAGAGACAGCCACATGGACAGGCCTCCGAGGGCAAGCACCACCACCAGGGCGCCGATGAGGGAGCTCCCGGACCCCGATTGGGGCCGTCGCGCAGTATCTGGCAAGCTCATATGGCTGTTGGTTTTCTCCGAAGTCGGTGGTTGCGGGCGCCTGCCCTATCATGGTGGGGCTCCGCTCGACTTTACGCCGAAGGAGGAGGCTACGCAGGGTGCCTATCTACCAGCGAAGGGGCGAGATCCCGCCGAAGCGACACACCCAGCTTCGCAAAGACGGGCTTCTGTTGACCGAGGAGGTCTTCGGGCTCGAGGGGTTCTCCGGCAACGAATCCATCCTCTATCACCTCACGTCGCCCTGCAGGATCAAAGAGATCGGCAAGTTCGAGCCGATCCATCGCGACGAATGGGTGCCCCACGGGCATGCGCACCGGCACTTCCTCACCGCGAACATCCCGGCCGAGGGTGACGCCGTCACGGGCCGAAGGGTGCTCATGTGGAACAACGACGTAGAGATAGCGATGTGCCGTCCCACACAGGCAATGGCCGACTTCTATCGCAACGGTGAAGGCGATGAGGTCATCTTCGTCCACGAAGGTAGCGGGACGCTCGAATCGATCTTCGGTGACCTTCCATACCGATCAGGGGACTACATCGTCATTCCACGCGGCACCACATACCGTTTCGTTGATGCCGTGCCGCTGCGCTGTCTGGTGTTCACGTCTCCCGGTGGCATCGAGATCCCACGCCGTTATCGAAATGGATACGGTCAGCTGCTCGAGCACGCTCCTTACTACCAGCGTGACATCCATCCACCGGCGGAGCTAAAGACGTACGACGATCGTGGAGAGCACGTCGTCGTGTTGCGCATCAAAGACGGCTATCAGAGATACGTCCTCGACTATCATCCATTTGATGTCGTCGGCTGGGATGGGTACGTGTTCCCATGGACCTTCAATATCGCCGACTTCGAGCCCATTGCGGGGCGTATCCACATGCCCCCTCCGTCTCACCAGACCTTCCAAGGTCAGAACTTCGTCATCTGTTCCTTCTGCCCGCGCAAGCTCGATTGGGACCCAGATGCGATCGCCCTCCCTTACCACCACTCGAACTTGAACTCAGAGGAGATGATCTATTACGTCTCAGGGGATTTCGGGTCGCGCCGGGGCATCGAGATCGGGTCGGTGACACTGCACCCTTCGGGCATACCGCACGGGCCGCAGCCGGGCCTGGTGGAGAAGTCTCTGGGGGTTACCGAAACCCACGAGCTAGCGGTGATGTGTGACACCTTCAACCCTCTGCGATTGTCGACTTTCGCCCATGGGCTTGATGAACCCGGGTACGCATACTCGTGGTACGCGCCGGAGGGCGAGATTCCCGAATCGGAGGTTCCCACCATTCCCTGAGCCCCGTTTCAGGGGGCGGGGACCACTACCCCTCGAACTTCGCCGAAGCCAACCGCGGGGACGCCCTCGGCGGGGCCACAGACCCCGTGCATCGCGACCGTGTCACCGTCCTCGAGCCAGGTGCGCTCGGATCCGTCTGGAAGGTCTATCGGGCGCTCGCCGGACCACGTGAGCTCGATCAAGCTCCCATAGGC
>JALZIO010000183.1 GCA_030860245.1 Actinomycetota bacterium
GTGAAATGGGGGTGGGATGGACCTCGGGAGGCATGCCGCCCGACCAGGTGGGGCCGTTCGTCGAGCAGGTTCGCAGCGCATGGAAGGGCACCGGCCGCGAGGGTGAACCGCACATCGCGGCCTTGGCCTACTTCTCGTTGGGCGGCGAAGTCGAGTCCGCTTCGGTTGGATACTTGAAGGACTACTATTCGTTTCTTGGTGAGTGGGTCGATGCGATGGCGAATGGCATCCCTCGCACCCCCGAAGCCGTCAAGCAGACGGCCGCTGCCTTCGCAGATATAGGCGTCGATGAGTTGGTGCTCGATCCGACGGTGGCAGATCTATCACAGGTCGATCGACTGGCGGAAGTCGTTTTGTGACAGTCGATTCGTCGGCTCTTGAAGCTATGGAATGTTTACTCGGCGAGGTTGTTCGTCCTGAAAAGGGTTCGAGCACACCGACCCACGAAGGAGACGAGATGTCTCAGCATTCAGAGGCTCTAGTGCCTGGAGAAGCCGTTCGCTCTCCGGTATCTGTCCTGCGGTTCGAGCCTGCGTCCAGGCGTATTAGGGCATTCCTGGCCGGTACGGCCATCGCCGACAGTACAGACGCGCAGCTTGTGCTGGAGGGGAACGGAATTCCCGTCGTGTACTTCCCGATGGAAGACGTCCGCATGGATCTAATGGAGCCAACAGACAGGCGCACCCATTGCCCGCACAAAGGGGAGGCCTCCTACTGGAGCGTCCACGTCGGGGAAGCGACTGCCAAGAACGCCGCGTGGAGCTACAAGGACCCGATTTCCCAGGCCGAGCAGATCAGGAATCAGGTCGCGTTCTACTGGGACAAAATGGACTCGTGGTTCGAAGAGGATGACGAAGTCTTTGCTCATCCTCGACATCCATTTCATCGTGTCGACGTCATTCACAGCTCGCGACACATCCGGGTTGCCGTCAACGGCGAGACAGTGGCCGAAACAACAAGACCGCGCTTGTTGTTCGAGACACTTCTGCCGACGCGCTATTACATGCCGAAGTTGGACGTCCGAATGGAGCTCTTGCGGCCGAGCGAGACTGTAACGCGCTGCCCATACAAGGGCAAGGCTTCCTACTTCGATGTTGTCGTCGGTGGCGAGGTGCTGAAGGATCTTGCGTGGGTCTACGAGAACCCGATTCCAGAGTGCCCCAAGATCGAGAACCTGGTCTGTTTCCTCAACGAGAAGGTGGACCTCTACATTGACGGCGAGCTCTCTGATGCCAAAACGCGCTGGTCCTAGTGCCTGGACGAGACACTAGGTGGGTTGTCGGGTCGATGTTGTGAGATTGAACGTGGTGAGATCGAAGAGGGGTGACCGATGGGGGCCGGTGAGGGTGAAGTCAAGATCGAGGTTGCAGTCGATTCGCATGCCCAACTAGGCGAAGGCCCGGTTTGGGACGAAGCTTCCAGTCAACTGGTGTGGGTGGACATCATTGCGTCTTCGGTACATCGCTTCACCCCCGATACGGGGGCTAACGAAACGATCGACGTCGGCCAACCGGTGGGCGCTGTAGCGACACGCACAGCACCGGGCCTCGTTCTTGCGATGCGAGATGGTTTCGGCATTCTGGATACGGATAGGGGCGACGTCCAGATGATTGCCGGCGCCGAGGCTGATCTGACGGGCAATCGAATGAACGACGGGAAGTGTGATAGTGCCGGACGTTTTTGGGCAGGCACGATGGCGTTCGATGAGGCGCTTGCAGCCGGCGCCCTCTACCGTCTGGATCGGGACCATAGCGTCGAGAAGATGATCCCTGACGTCTCGATTTCCAACGGTTTGTGTTGGAGCGCCGACGACCGATCTATGTACTACATCGACAGCCCGACTCAAGGGGTGGACGTCTTCGACTTCGATGCTGCTTCCGGGGGGCTGTCGAACCGGCGTCGAGTGATTGACATCCCCAATAAAGCCGGGCTTCCGGATGGGATGACCATTGACGAACAGGGCTTCCTGTGGATTGCGCTTTACGGTGGGGGAGCAGTACGCCGTTACTCGCCTGAGGGCGAGCTCGACCGGACCGTCGACCTGCCTGCCGCCCAGGTAACGAGCTGCACGTTCGGCGGGAACGATCTCCGTGACCTTTACATCACCTCCGCAGCACAAGAATTGTCTGAACGGACCCTTGTCGCACAACCCCATGCCGGCGCGTTGTTCGTCTGCAGGCCCGGCCCGGCCGGTCTGCCTGCAAACCGCTACGCGGGCTGAAGAAAACGTCAGACTCTACGAAACTCAGATGATGCCCGCGTCCTATTCACGTTCAGCGTCCATCCTTGCTGGACGCTGGTTAAGCTCCGGGGGTGGCTCCTTGGCTGTCGGAGCCTTCGTTTTGAAGCTCTGAGAAGGAGGGCGTGTTGTGGTCCCGCAGCCCGTTGACGTAGTTGCCGACACCAGAGGCGACTGCAGCCATTGGTACCGCAAGGAGTGCTCCGATGATGCCTCCCGCAATGCCCCCGGCGGCCAGAGCCAGAATCACGGCGATCGGGTGAAGCTTCACGGCTCTCCCCATGATGAGGGGTTGAAGTAGGTGATTGTCGGCTTGCTGGATGATCAGAATCGCAACCCCCACTATCAGCGCGTTGGTAAAGCCCCCGGAGACGAGGGCCACCAGGACCGCGATCGTCCCTGCAAGGAGCGCCCCCACGACTGGAAAGAAGGCTGCAAAGAACTGCAGTAGGACCAGCGGGACCAGGAGTGGGACCCCGAGGATCGCCAGGACAATGCCGATGGCGGTGCCTTCGATCAAGCCCACGAGCGCGATCCCGCGAAGATACGCTCCCATGGTCGATAGCACACGATGGCCGACGTTGTTCAAATGTTCTCTAGCCGGCTGGTCGAACTGCCCCGTGAACCAGGCCCACATGGACGGGCCGTCCTTGAGGAAGAAGAAGAGCAGGAAGGCAGCAAGCAGAGTCCCTGTGATGAATTCACCGACCTTGACCGCGCCGGTGATGACGCCACTTGCGATCTCCTCGCGGTTCTGGGCGAGTTGATCAGAGGCCCGGTCTACGAAGGAGTCGATTTGATCTTGGGACAGGTTGAGTGGGGCGCCGGTTAGGTAGACAAGAGCCTGATCGGCCCCCCCCTTGATTGCACTGCTCATCTCACCGACCTCTGATCCTACTTGGGGAGCAAGTACTGAAATGAGGACGACGAACAGGACAAGGGCGGTGATGAATACGGCCGCGGTTGCCCGAGCCCGTTTCCAACCCGCCCGGCAAAGGCGCTCGACGAACGGAGCGAGCACAGTGGTAAGAAAAAGCGCCACGATGACCGGAAGCACGATCAATCGCAAATAGACGAGCACATATGCCAGCAGGACTATTCCTGCGACTATCGCGAGGAAGCACAACGAGAAGGCGGCGATGGCTTGCATGGATTCCGGTACGCTCCGGAAGCGCACGGTCCGGCGCGGGCCTGCAGCCGGCTCCCGCGAGCCTTCGCCGCGTACTGTCACATCGACCAACGGATCACAGACGGCTCGCTCGGCTCATACCTTTTTGTATCATCCACGCACCGCCACCATCCGGAAGCAAGGGCGTCTCTAGACTCATACCTGAGCTCTCCTATCGGCGCAGGCGGGTCGGTCCTTTCGCCCGACCCTCCCAGATGCAGCCAAGGATCTAATCCGGTCCGGCCGGGCAGCGCCCGATCTAGAGGAGCGTTTGGTGCTCCGGCGCCTCGCAGGTGACTAAACGATGACCAGCAGGCCAAGGACCACCAAGACCATCGAGAGGTAGCGCTCGAATCTGATGGGATCGGTGCGCTGCGCCACTTTCTCCCCCAGGAGCATCGCCGCGCCCAGCGAAGGGATCGAGAAGGCAAAGAGTATCCATACTCTGCCGGTCCACAACCCCCCGAGTCCCTGCATCAGAGCAATCACGATGCTGGCAGGGAGGAAGCCTCCATGCAGGGTCGCACGGAAGCGAGCGGGAGGCCATCGGCGCATGGCTCCGTAGAGAACAATGGGTGGGCCGCCGATGTTGTACGCACCGCCGAGGCACCCGGACAGAAAACCGAATGGAAACGCCCACCGGCGGTCGCGTAGCTTCGGCATGCGAGGCGAGCTGAGCCTGTAGAGCCCGAACAAGATCACAAAAGCTCCCAGGCCAATGCGAAGCAACTGCTCTTCCACGCGTTTGAGTAAGAACACCCCCACCGGGATGCCGGTCATGCTGCCCAAAAGCAAACGCTTGACGGCGGCCATATCGAGGTGACGCCGGGAGGGGATAAGTGCACCCACGGCAACCACCAACGAAACCAGACCCATCACCGGGGTTGCAGAGCCTACGCCGATAACGAGCGACATGAGCGGCATCGCAAACAACGCATCGCCAAAACCGAACGTAGATCTGATCAAGGTTCCGCCGAAGAGGATCAAGGACACCAAGATGACGTCCTGCGCACCCATGGTCACAGGAGGGGCGCTGCAGAGGGAGGCTGGGAGAGTGTCAGGACGGCGACACCGTGCAAGTGTCGCCGTCGGCAAACGCCCAACTCCGCCGGCGGGAGGAAGAGTGGACGTATGGTAATAACAGGGAGGGAGACGGGCCGGCGGCGGCGAGTCAGAACCTAGCTAAGACACCCCTTCGGCAGACCGCAGGCGCTTGCACACTCCGAGGAGGAGCTTCTTGGTGACTCCGGGATCGTCGAGCAGGGGTTGAAAATCCCACGAAGTCAGTGACAGCGTCCGGACCGGAGTGTCGGCGCGAACAGTGGCAGAGCGGGGTTGTCCGT
>JALZIO010000193.1 GCA_030860245.1 Actinomycetota bacterium
GTTTCGCTGGCTCCGACCGCTACCGCAAGCGAGATGCCCAACAGCAGAAACGGGATCGAGAGCACCAAGTCCATGAGCCGGGACAGCGCAACGTCGATAGCCCCGCCCCTGAAGCCGCTCACAAGCCCGACGAGGACGCCGATGGCAACCTCGACTCCGGTGGCGAGAAAAGCGATGCGCAGTGACACACGCGCCCCGAAGAGCATCCGCACGAAGAGATCCCGGCCGAGGTCGTCCGAGCCAAACCAGAAGGACTCATTCGGGCCGAGCGGTATGCCGAAGGCATCGGTCCTGTCGGTGAACAGTGTGTCGTAGTCGTGACCGGTGATGCCCTCCCAGATGGGGGCGCTGAGGGCCAGCAGGAGCATGAGAATGATGGCGACGCCGCCGGCAATCGCAAGCTTGTCCTCGCGGAAGCGGGCCCAGAACAACTGGCGCGGGCTGCGGGCCTGAATGGCTTCCGGCTCTCCGCCGGTGGGCGCAACCTGGAACCCCGAAGAGATATCGGTGGCGCTCTGTGTCACCCGTTGCTCCTCTCACCCCGATAGGAGGACGACATCGATGCGACCGTCGGCCGATAGCGACTTTACTACAGGTATCGTACCTCCGCCACAACCCCAAACCACGCCGATTGGGGGGGGTGCGCAATATTCACAAAGACCACCCGCTCGGCCCGTTCGGGCCTAGCTTCCCTGAGGTTGTAACATTTTCGGCGGCAGGGACAGTCGTTCTATCCGGTAGACGCCCAGGCCAATGGGCTGGTCGGATATGAGCGGCTGAACCTCCCACCCGGTAGCGGTGCTCAACCCCGGAGCGGTCGAGGTGATGCCGCGGTTGCGGGCCACCCTGGTCATCGCCCTTATCCACTTGGGAAGATTCTTGGCGGCCACCGCGGGAGCGGACCTCAACAGCTCGAGATCTCTCTGGGTGCGCAGACGCCGCCTCGCTGCTGGGCTCCCCGCGCGGCCCCCTCCGGCCGGCGCCGTGATCCTCTTGGCGTTGCGTGGATCGGCCTCAGGCGTCCACACCCTCATCTCTTCGGAGCTCGAGCCGCCCCATGCCACCGCGAATGCGGCGCCGTCACCCTCGGCAATGGTCCCGCCTACCTGAAGAGCAAGGGCGGCGGCAAGCGCCGCGGCGGCAAGGAACGGCAGGGTGGTCGACGATCCGGTGACGGCGCGGCCCTCGGCGACCGCCAGCATGTTGGTCACCCGGCGCTGAACCCGGCCCCGGCCCGTCCAGAAGCCAAGCGCCGTCGACACCCGCAGGCCCTTCGAACGGGACAGCGAGCACATTTTCAGCAGGCTCGACGCAACTGCAAGGGGCCTCCCGGTGATGTCGGCTGCCCGCCGATCGGCCTCCAGCTCGCGGTCGAGCTCGAGCCTGCGGAGAGCGATGTGCGCGATCGGGTTCCACGCAACGAGATCCCGCAAGAAACCCGCCACGGCCACCAACCGGACATCGCTGGCCTTGAGGTGCGCCATCTCGTGGGCGATGGTGGCCTCGAGCTCCTGATCGTCCAGGATCGTGAGTACGCAGTCGGACAGCAGGATGCGCCCTCCGTTGCCGGCCATCGCATAGGCCCCGTGGGCGCCACCGCTGAAGACGAGCACCTCGGGCGCGGCCCTCAGCTCGAAGGCGTACGCCAGGCGAGCCACGGTGGCGACGATATCCGGCCGGCCAAAGTCACCGAGGGGGACGCACCGCCGCAGCAGCCGCTTCATCGTGTAGATGCCCGCGGCGCGCCGGAGAACCGTGAGAAACGCGACGGCCCCACCGATCAGCAGCAGCCAGGGCGTGGAACCGGCCAGCGCGTAGGGGATCAGGGTGTTGCCACGGCCACCCCGCACGAGCACGAGCTGCCCCAGGCCGTCCCCGACCCTGGCGAAGCTCGACATGACCGGCCTCAGCACCGTTACCTCGGGAAGCATGAACCGGGAAAACAAAAGGGCCGCCACTATCGGCAGCGCGAGGGGAAGAGCCAGGAGGAGCCCGGAAGCAAAGCCCCCGGGCCGCTGAATCAGGCGCCGGATCACCAGGACGAGGGCTAGGGTAACTACCGATACCACCACCACGACCACCGAGGCCGCTTCGGGCTGGAGGGCGAGGATGACCGGAGGAGTGCTATTCACCCTTGCGCGCCCTCGCCTCGGCTTCGGACACGGCCCCGGACAGGTTCTCGATCAGTCGCAGGTCCTCGCGCTCGACCCGGTCGAGGAAGTAGGCGACGGCCGGCTCTCCGAACTGGCCGATGAGCCAGTCGAGCACCGACTCACAGGTCGAATCGGCGTACTGCTGCCTCGACACGAGCGCCTTGTACCGGTGCGCCGGGTGGATCTCGGTGCGGCGCAGCAGGCCCTTGTCCGCCAGGCGGCCCATCGTGGTCATCACCGTGGTGTAGGCGATCGGCCGGGAGCGCTCGAGGACGCCGAGCACGTCGCGCACGGTGACCACGCCGAGCTTCCACACGGCCTCCATGACCTCTTCTTCGAGGGGACCGAGCACCCGGCCCAGCGGGCGCTGACGTCGTCGAGTCATCCCATCTCCCTAATGTGAACTCAACACATACTAAGTGTTTAAGGGGGATTTCGGGCCGAGCGGCTAGTGAGTGGGCATATTCACATCCCTCACCCATTCGGCGCCGGAGGGAGGCCCCCCTGGTGGACAAGGACCGCCCCGGCTGCGTCGCGCGCCGCCTCGAGGGCTTCCTGATCCGTGGCCCCCCCGGCGAGGGCCCCGACGAGCCCCGCGGTGAACACGTCCCCGGCTCCTACCGTATCGACTGGATCAACGTCGGGGCCCTCGATCGACAGCTCGTCGTCGGCGCGCCGGACGAGGCGGGCGCCTTCGGGCCCCAGCGTGACGCACAGCCAGCGGAGCTCGGGGCCGGCGTCGAAGTAGGCGGCGGGCTCTGAAGCGATGTCCAGCAGCCGTGCGACCTCGTCGAACTCCTCACCGCTGAGCTTGAGCAGCGTCGCTCGCCGCAAACCCATCCTGAGCACCTCGGGCAGCACATCGGGCGGACGCAGGTTCACATCGAAAGCCTTGAGGGGGGCGTCCGAGAGGTCGAGCAGCCGCCTGAGGGTCGCCCGCGAGCGCGCATCACGGCCGGCGAGGCTTCCGTAACAGAAGACGTCGTGGGCGGGAAGCTCCTCCGGGCCCTCGATCGCGTCCCACGCCGCCGGGCGGTGGATGACGAAGGAGTGCTCGGGCCCGTCGAAGGTGATCGTGACCTCACCGGTGGGAAGCCCTTCGTCGGTCTCGACCAGCGACAGGTCGACACCCTGGCGTTCGAGGGTCGTTCGTATCCTGTCGCCCTCCGGGTCGGCGCCGAGCCTGGTCACCAAACGGGTGTTCCACCCCCGCCCCGCGAGGTGCGCGGCAACGTGAAGCGCCGCTCCCGCCACCACCCGGTTGTCGGGATAGACGTCGATCAACGCCTCGCCGAAGACTACTGCTAGGGCGCCCCGGCTAGGCAAGAAAACCCTTTACCTGCGACTCCATCAAATGGTCGATCGTGGCATCCATGTCGGGCCACGGAAAGCCCGGCAGCGTGATGGCAAGGGAAGCCAGTCCGTGGACGCCGGCCCATAGATCGATGGCGACTGCGACCGGGTCGTCGGCCCGAAAGGCGCCAGTTTCGATGCACCTGGCGACGGCCTCGACGTGGCGCTCGAATGCGATCCTCCCCTGCGACGTCCCGGGCTCGTCGTCCGGTTCGGCGAGCTCCTCCTTGGTCATCATCAGCACCCGGTAGTGCTCGGGATGCTCGAGGGCGAACCTTATGTAGGCGCGACCCCTGGCCCCCAGCGACTCGACCGGGTCCTTGTGGGCCGCCCCGGCCTCGTCCATGTGGCGGTTCATCTCGGCGAACCGGCGGTTGCAGACCTCGTGGAGCAACCCCTCTTTGTCGGCGAAGTGAAGATAGATCGACGGCGGAGTGACACCGGCGGACTTTGCGATAGCGCGGATGGAGACCGACGCCTGATCGCCGGTCTCCACCAGCAGCCGTTCGGCCGCTTCGATGATGTCCTCACGGAGCTTGTCGCCCTCGCCCCGGCGCGCCCTGGAGCGCGCCGTGCGTACCTTGGTGAGGATCTAGCTCACTCCCCCCTCGGGCGCCGTACGAACGACCGGCCGGGCCTCCCCCGATCCTTCGCTCAATCCGAAACGATTATGGACCTTGCGCATCCACGCCGGGGCCCACCAGTTGGCCCGTCCGGCCAGTCGCATGAACGCGGGCACCAAAATCGCACGCACGAGCGTTGCATCCGTCAGGACCGCCAGGGTCAGCCCGATGCCTATGAGTTTGATGATGCTGACGCCCGAGGTGCCGAACAGCACGAACACCACACTTATCAACACAGCAGCCGCGGTGACGATGCGGCCGGTTCGCTCGAGCCCCATGGCAACCGCATGGGTGTTGTCGCCCGTGCGATCGTACTCCTCTTTGATGCGGGAGAGGAGGAAGACCTCGTAGTCCATCGAAAGCCCGAACGCTATGCAGAACATCAGGATCGCACTCGTGACCTCCAATGATCCGGTTGCGGTGAAATCGAGCGCTCCGGAAAGATGCCCTTCTTGGAAGACCCACACCGCAACTCCAAAGGTGGCGGTGAGGCTCAAGAGATTGAGCACGATCGCCTTGATCGGAACCAGCACGCTCCCGAAGACCAGGAACAGCAAGACGAAGGTGGTAACTGCTATCAGACCCCCTGCAATCGGGACACGATCGAACAGCGACTGCTTGAGGTCCACGAGATCGGCCGATTGACCGGTCACCTGCGGTTCGAACGGAGCATCGAGGCTGCGGATATCGCCCACCAGCGCTTCCCCAGCCGCTGAATACGCTTCGCGGTTCGAACCGACCGACAACCAGGTGCCGTCCGACCCGGCAAATCGATTGCTCGATTCATCGGGGGGCGCCACCCTCTCCCCGTCCGAATAGGTGCCCGTCAACGCACTGACGGAAGCGACCCCATCTATCTGCGACAGCTCCGACGCGTAGTCATCGATGTCCGGTGTGCGTTGAGCGGGGTCGCCAAAGCCCGATGCAACAACTGAAAGGGCGGTTGCCTCGTTGGTCGAGAAGTTTTGGCGTATCTGATCCGAGACGACGCGGCTCGATGCATCGGCCGGCAGGACGCGGTCGTCGGCCGATCCCCAGTCGACGCCCAGGAACGGCGCGCCGAAGACGAGCAGGAGGGCGATCACGATGGTCGCAAACGGAATCGGGCGCCGCATGACTCCCGTCGCGATGGAGTGCCAGAAGCCTTTCCCCACCTGCTTGCTCCTTCTCTTCCACAACGACAGGCTGTCGATCCTCGGCCCGAGCACTACTAACAGCGCCGGCAGGAACACGATCGCAACCGCCGCGGCAAGGATCACCACCGCGATGCCCGCATAGGCGAACGAACGCAGGAAGTACAGGGGAAAGACCATCAAGGCGGCGAGGCTGAGCGCGACCGTCAGGGCGCTGAAAGCCACCGTTTTCCCCGCCGTCCTCACCGTGCGGGCGATCGCCTCGCGCGGCTCGTATCCCCCTGCGAGCTCTTCCCGAAAACGCGACACGACGAATAGGCTGTAGTCGATTGCAAGCCCCAGGCCGAGCATGGTCACGAGGTTCAGGGCGAAAACAGATACATCGGTGAATCCGGTGATTATCCGCAGCACCGCCAGGGCTCCCACGATCGCGATGCCGCCGACGATCAGAGGAAGGAAAGCCGAGACGAGGCTTCCGAAGACGAGCACCAACAGGATGAGCGTGATCGGGAACGCGATGATCTCGGCTCGCACGAGGTCCTCCTCGACCGTGGCGCTCACCTGCTGAAAGACTTGGGCGGGGCCGCCAACCTCGACGTCGATCAACTCTCCGTCGCGCCGGTAGCTCGGGCCCAGCTCGGCGATCCGGGTATCCACCCGCTCTTCTGATCCTGTGATCGTTCCCAGGACCAGCGCCTGGGATCCGTCATCGCTGACGAGCGTGGGGGCGCCGGTGCTCCAGTACGACAGCACGCCCTCGAGCCCTGCCTCGCCGGCGAGCTCCTCGGTCAGCTTCAGACCGGCGTCGGCGACCTGAGGGTCGTCGGCCGATGCGTCCGGCGCGCTGACCAGCAGTATCAGGTTCGCCTCCCGTGCACCGAAATCCTCCTCGAGCGCTTCTGCGGCCAGCACCGACTCGGCGCCGGGGTCCTCGAAACCGCCCGAGGACAGAAGGTCGATCACTCCGCCGCCGAAGACCCCGGCGCCGATCGATGCCGCCAGCGTCCCCACGAGCACCCACCTGCGGCGCCTGGAAACCATCACTGCCAGTCGATCGAACATCGCCCCTCCCAGGGATCGGTTATGTGAACGACGATAACCTAACATTGATAAGTTATCCGCGTCAACAAACTGCTGACCGGGCCGCACTGAGTTGCTCGCCTGTGTAACAGCACGTGAGCAATGGACACCAACACCCCACACCCACCCGGCCACCTACTGTGGACCCATGTCAGGCGCGAGCACGGGAGCCCGGGGCGACGCCGGTCTGGCGCGCAGCGACGTGGTCGGCAGCCTCCTGCGGCCTCCGGAGCTCCTCGAGGCGCAGCGGCTGTCCG
>JALZIO010000208.1 GCA_030860245.1 Actinomycetota bacterium
CGAGCAGCGAATCTCTCGAACCTCGCGGAGCTCTCTGGCGAGTCCAAATCCCAAGCATGAACGGATCTGCATCCAAGAGGTCTTCGTCAATCGCCCCTAGACGGTCCTTCAGAACTTCGCCGGCAACGCGAACAGCTTCGCCCTCGCTCACCGGGTCCTCATCGGTTTTCTCGAAGTTCCACGAGGCGAAATCGGCAAGCCCGAGGTGAGTGCTGACGATCTCCGCCGCCTCGCCGTAGGACAGACCACCAGCCGCCACCGGCACGATGAAGAATCCATCACTGCGATCCTTGCGCTCCTTCATCACCGGCACCTCGATGGTCAAGATCACCGACGAGTCCTTGACCTCAGGCGTCACCCAGAGAAGGACTCCCCCCGTCGCCGGGTCTTCGAGCACGCGCCGCAATTCTTCTTCGGTTGGCTCATGACCGAGGTTGGTGATGTCCTGCCAGGTCGGGATCCCGTGGTCATGTTGTGCGCCGACCAAGAGCTTGGCTTCTTCCAGGCGTTTGCGCCGGTAGCTGATGAACGTGACGCCCGTGGGGTCGGTCTTTGCTCCGTTCGCAGCTGTCATTGCTCCTCCTCAGCGAACGGTGTCGTCGCAGGCATATCCCCCGCCAGCTCAGCGACGCGATCGAAAGCCAGCGGCTGATCAGGCATCGCGTCGATCACCGCCGCCGGGATCAAGCGGATGGTTAGATCCGAGAAGGTGAACGGGTAATCCCGATCTGGAACGCGCTCGCCGGTGAGATCCGCCAGCTGCTCGATCTCCTTCCCTGAGAAGCCTGCCCCGGCGTAGCTCCGTGAAAGTAAGGCAATGCGCTGTTCTCTCGTCGGTCGGTCGAAACGGACGATGTCGGCCGCCCTTCGCTGAATCGCGGGGTCCAACGCCGAGAGCCGGTTGCTGCACATCACGGTGATGATCGGGCGGCCCTCCTTCGCAACGCCGTTGATCCCGCGGATCAATGCGTTCACGCCCGCCCGGTCCTCGTGGTGCATCTGGGCTAGCTCCCGGGACTGCGCGAGAGCGTCTGCTTCGTCAATCAACAAGATCCCGGCGATCTGTGGCTTCCGATCTTCCCTAGGGATCGGGATTTGGCCCTTGACGTGCTCGAAAGCCAACGAAATGAGCGTCGTCATCTCGCCAACCGTCCCCGTCCCGCGCGCGCGCAAGCTCATTGGAAAGAGCAGGATGTCGATCGCTGCCTCGCGTGCCACTGCGTCGCCAAAGGTCTCGGCCAACTCGGTCTTCCCAGTCCCGACATCGCCTGCAAAGACAAAGAGGGGGATGCGTTCTCGGAAGGCGTGCGTGGCCGCAATGATCTTGCCGTGGTGCTTGGTGCTCCACTCGTCAAGCAGGCCTGGCTCGATGAGGATCCGCGACTCCTTGATCAACCGGCTCTTGATGTCATCGAGGCCAATCAGATCGTCGTAGCGCTGACGGGCGCTGTCGTTAGGTAGGTCGTCGACCTCATCGAAGTAGTCGAGCGCGCTCACAGGGGCCGGTAAGTCCTCCGTTGCGCGCCGACCCCGCCGCTCGCATAGCTGCGGTCTGTGGTCCAGTAGCCGGTGCCGTCAGTCTTTTCCGGCATGCCGACCCGTTTGACCGGCAGCTTCGCCTCGAAGGCGTCCTGCTCTGCCTGAGGGAGGCTGTGCCACTTCTGGCTGTGCTTCAGGTAGTTGAAGTGAGTGGCACCCCGAATGTCGGCCTGCGCGTAGACGCCTCCCGCTCGTCCGTCACTGAGCGTCCCGTCCTCTCGAACCTCGTAGTAGGCGCTCACGATTCGTCGCCCGTTGCCGTCGGCCCACCCATCCTCGAACGAATACAGGTAGCCCTCTGCGAGCAACTCGACGACCTCTTCGATGTACTTCGGGATCTGGTCGAGCGACGGCTCGCCGTAGTGGTGGTGCATCTGCCGCAAGTCGGCAGCGATTTTCTGGGCGATGTCGCGGGCGTGGGAGCGGGTGAAGGTGCTGGTCCCGGTCGTGCTCATCTCCTAACCCCTGAACCTCGGACCGAAGACGATTTGCCACAGGTCGACGGAATCTCCCTTGCCGTCCTCGTACTGCGCTTGAGAGACCGCGTCGTAAGCGTCCTGGGCTGCGTCAACGATGGCTTGCCGCTGCTGGCTCGTGTAGGTCGCCGCGACGTTGTTTTCAGAGTTGACCGGGTCGAAAATCTCGATCTCGGCTCCGGTCGCGCTCGGTAGTTCGGAAGCCGAGTAGAAGTCCGTGAAAGCGACCCGCTCCTGAAGCCTTGACTTGACGATGTAGCCGAAGAAGTTCTCGAGCGCGACGGTGTAATCGTTGAGGTGGTACCCCCGGTCGGCGAGGTGTGCCCAGAGCAGCTCGACCATGAAAGATTTGAACCGAAAGTCGGGGTCTTCGCGCTGCTTGATCTGTCGGACCCACCACTTCGAGAACCGCACGAGCTGAGCGAAGCTCTCCGGGTGCTGGTTCTTCCGGGTCCGGATGAACTCCAGGTGTTGGCTAACGCTGGTCTTGACGCGCTCGCCCGTGTCC
>JALZIO010000221.1 GCA_030860245.1 Actinomycetota bacterium
GCCGGCTCCACCCTGGCGGTTGCGGCTTTGTTCCGGCCCGGGCGGGCGCGCATCCAAACCTTTATCGACCGCCGCTTCTACCGCCGGAAGTACGACGCGGGCCGAACCCTGGACGCGTTCTCGGCAAGGCTTCGGGACGAGGTCGACCTCGACGCCCTGGCCGGGGAGCTGGTCGTGTTGGTGGGCGATGTCATGCAGCCGGCCCACGCATCGTTGTGGCTCAGGGAACCCCACGCTCTCAGGGCGGAGTGATGCCCAGGGTTTGAACCCTGACCTTTGTGGTGGCGGTCACCTATCATCTCGACGCATGCAACTAAGGGGATCAAGGCGGATAGCGGCGGGCGTGGGCGCGGGATTGTTGCTGCTGGCCGCCTGCACCGGTGGGGAGGCGACCCCACCTCCGGCGAGCGCGCCGAGCCCGCCGGAGCGCGACGACTCCGGCCAGGCCGCCGGCGCGCCGTCCGGCGAGTGGCTCGAGCGTTCCTGCACCCTCTCTCCGAAAATCGTCAGGCGGATCAGGCGCGACTTCTTTCCCAGCCGATCACCTGAGCTGATCGCGGTCCCCGAGGAGCCCAACTATTTCGGGGGCGTCATCGGAACCAGCCACTCGGGCCCGTGGGACTACGTTCAAGAGGTTCCGCTCGTCTTCTACGGACCTGGCCACATCCGATCCCAGGGGAGAATCGCGGTCGATCACGAGCCGACTGTGACCGACCTTGCCCCCACGGTGGCGGAGCTGCTCGGCATCAACTTTCCCGACGGTCCCGGCAGGGTGGTCTCGGAGGCGCTGCAGCCCGGGACCGCTCCCCCGAAGCTGGTGGTGGTGGTCGTGTGGGACGGAGGAGGATTGAACACGCTCCGGGCGTTTCCGGGCGCGTGGCCGAACCTGCGGCGCATCATGAGCTCGGGAACGTGGATCGAGGCCACGGTCGGGTCGTCTCCGTCGGTCACCCCCGCGATCCACACCAATATCGGGACCGGGACGTTCCCCAGCCGGCATGGGATCGTCGACATCGACATCCGCAACGGGGACGACACGATCGACTCGTTCGACAATGGATCTCCCGAGTACATGGAGGTCCCAACGCTTGCCGATCTCTACGATGTCACCACGGACAACAAGGCCCTCGTTGGGATGTTCGGCACGAATGCTTGGCACTACGGAATGATGAGCCGTGGGTCATTTCACCCCGGCGGCGACAAGGACATCGGGGCCCTGCTCGCCACGGACGGATCGAGTCTGATCGGTCATCGTCGCTGGTATTCGTTTCCGTCATACCTGAACGAGGTCGGTGACTTCGACGGCGCTATAAGGTCCACCGACCTGGAAGACGGGCAACTCGACTCCCTCTGGCTGGGCAACGACGTCCTTTCGAACACATACGACGCCAAGCAAACGCCGGCGCTGGCGATTTACACGACCGAGGTGATCGAAGCCCTGCTCGAGCGTGAGGGTTTCGGCCGCGACAATGTCACGGATCTCTTCTTCGTTAACTACAAGCCCATCGATCTTGTCGGGCACAGATGGAACATGCTTTCGCCCGAAGGAGCAAGCATATTGCGGCAGTCGGACGAGGAGCTCGGCGAGCTCGAGGCGTTCCTCGATGGCCTCGTGGGTCGGGGCAACTGGGTCATGGCGATTACCGCCGACCACGGTCAGACGCCGACAGCCAACGAGACCACAGCGTGGCCCATCGACATGACCGAGCTGTCGGCCGACGTCGCCGATCGGTTCGGGGTCGACTACAAAAAGCTGTTCGACCGCACGCGGCCCGGGCACTTCTGGCTCGACGCGCCGACGATGGAGGGTGCCGGGATCAAATCGGGGGAAATCGCGGACTTCATCTCGGACTACCGCCTCGAGGCGAACACCTCACGCTCGCGTCCCCTGACCGAAAAGTACGTGGGGCGCGCCGGAGAGCGCCTGTTCTCCGGCGCCTGGCCGAGCCGCTTCACCGATGATGTCTGGGCCTGCGTCCGGCACGACGCTCCCTGACACCCCACAC
>JALZIO010000240.1 GCA_030860245.1 Actinomycetota bacterium
TCCCCCACGAACGCCCTCACTGCCCGCCCGGTCCTGCGCAGGTCGCGGGGGACGAGATTCTTCGTGACGTCGGATGGAGAGTGGTAATCGGGCTCCTCTCCGCTGTACAGGAAGGTGGCGGGGATTCCGGCGCGCTCGAAAGGCCCATGATCCGAGCAGTCGCAAAAGGTGATGTAGCGGAGGCCGATGTTCGTCTTGGCCTTGACAGTGTGAAAGATGTGGCGGGCCGCCACGGGGGGTCCGATCCCCGAGGTCCCGGTGAGCAGAGGACGACCGTCTGCGATCATGTCGATCGACATCATGCCCGCCAGCCGGCGCCGGCCCCGTGCGCCGAGCCGCTTCACGAACTCGCTCGACCCAACATGGTGCCGGCCGTCGGCCCCGTACTCCTCTGAACCGAAGGCGACGAGCTTCACCCAACGGGAGGGTTCCCGGGCGGCGATGAGCCGGGCGGTTTCCAGCAAGACCGCCACTCCCGAGGCGTTGTCGTTAGCCCCGGGTGACCCCCGCACCGTGTCGATGTGCGCCCCCAGGACGATTCCGTACCTGGCGCTCGACGGCCACTTGGCCACGACATTCCTCGACTTAGCGCCGTCCACGGAAAAGGTGTTCACGTGGGTCCTGTACCCCAGCGCGCGGAAGCGTCCGGCGACGTAGTGCGCAGCCTTCCTTTCTCCCGAATGGCCGCGCACCCTGGTGCCGATGCGCCCTGCGAGGCGGCGGACATGCGACATGGCGCGATCGAGAGAGAAACGCTCCAGGCGTCCGGAGGAGGAAGTGTCCGCGGCCCAGGCGGGCCGGGGTCCGGGAAACTGCGGAGGGGGAGGGGCGGGAAACGCAGGGGGGGAGGGGAACGCCGATTGTGTTTCGAGCGAGCTTGCGAGAGCAACACCCGAGATCAGGACACTCGTGGCGACCATGACGACCGGCAAGCGCACGCTTATCACGCCAACTAGAGTACAGATGAAGAATGGCAAACGACCGCAAGCGCAAAGACCCCCTGCCCACGGGGCTTTTCCAGCGAAGCGCACGGCTTGCGGGCCAAACAAGCCGGTCTGCCGCGCGCTTCGTCGGGACACGTGTGAAGTCGTTCGCCGATCCCGAGCGCGCTCAGGAGTTCCTCGACGACTTCCACCAGCAGACCGCAGAACAGCTGGTCGACATGCTGGGCGAGATGAAGGGCGCGGCGATGAAGCTTGGGCAGATCGCCTCGTTCTACGAATTCTCGGGTCCCGACGAGACGATGTCGACCTACAGGGACAAGCTAACCATGTTGCAGAACTCGGCCCCCCCTATGGACCCCGCCGCTTCGAAGGCGGTGATCGAGGAGGAGTTCGGCAAGCCGGTTGAGAAGGTATTCGCCACCTTCGAAGAGCAGCCGGTGGCGTCGGCCTCCATCGGCCAGGTACACCGGGCGACCCTTTTCTCCGGTGCCACGGTTGCAGTGAAGGTTCAGTACCCAGGCGTGGACGAGGCGGTACGTGCCGACCTCAAGAATCTCTCGGCCATGATGAAGCTTTCGGTCGCCCTTGCCCCCAACGTCGATCCGAAGGAAGTGACCGACGAGGTTCGCGCTCGTGTGCTCGAGGAGCTTGACTACCGCAGAGAGGCGGTCAGTCAGCAGAGGTTCACCGAGCTCTTCAAAGATCATCCCTTCGTCGTGATTCCTGAGGTGTATCCGGACCTCTGCCGGAAACGGGTGATCACCCAGGAGTTCATCGAAGGAAAGCCCTTCTCATCGGCGCTCGACTGGCCCCAGGCAAGAAAGGATGGGCTGGCGGAGGTTCTCTTCCGTTTCTTCTATGGAAGCCTGAACCGCTTCAGGTTGTTCTCTGCCGATCCACATCCCGGCAACTACCTATTGCTCCCGCGCGGCAAGGTAGCCTTTCTGGACTTCGGGCTGGTTCGGGAGGTCGACGCGCAGTCATTGGATCTTCTGCACGAAATCGTGTGGGCGCTCATCGACGGCGACCAGGAACGCGCCCGCCGGGCGCTCGAGCGCATGGGCATTCTGACCCGAAATACACCGGAGATCGACGCTATCTGGGGTCATCTCAAGTCCATCAACCGCCTCGTGCTCGAGGATCGCGATCTCACCGTCGACCCTCCGGTGGTTCAGGAGATGACGGCGGCGGGCATGGACCCTCGGTCCCCCGCCTTTCAGACACTCCGCAAGGTTGGTTTGCCGGGTGTGATCGTGACGCTCAACCGCATGTCCTTTGGAGTCGTCTCTCTCCTGGGCCGTCTCGGCGCGACCGCCAATTGGCACCGGATCGCACGCGAGGTCTGGTTCGGGGAACCCTCAGGCACCCGCCTGGGCAAGCAGGAGGAACGGTGGCTGAAGAAGACCCATCCTGCGTTGGCGTCCGCACCGACACCTGCGCCGGAGACCGCAGCGCCCCGCACCTAGGCTCGAATCGACTGGCATGCTCACGCCCGCACCGTGGGCTAGGTGGGGTTGGTCACGGCCCCCCGGGACGCCGAGGACACCGACGCTGCGTACTTGGCGAAGGCGCCCTTGTTGTAGCGGTGCGGCGGCGCGGTCCAGTCGGCGAGGCGTTTGGCGATGGCTTCGTCGGATAGCTTCACCCGGAGCTCACGTGCGCCGACGTCTATCTCGATGATGTCGCCCTCGGCGACCGCTGCCAAGGGTCCGCCGTGCGCAGCCTCGGGTGAGATGTGGCCGACCATCAGCCCCCGTGTGGCCCCGCTGAAACGCCCGTCGGTGATTAGAGCAACCGACTCGCCCATACCCTCACCGACGATGGCTGCGGTGACGTGCAGCATCTCCCGCATGCCCGGCCCTCCTGCAGGACCTTCGTAGCGAATCACGACCACGTCTCCTTGTTCCAGGGCACCCGCTTTGACCGCCTGGAAGCAGTCCTCTTCGGAGTCAAAGAGGCGGGCCGGGCCTCGATGGAACTGGCGTTCATGCCCGGCAAGCTTGACGACGCAGCCTTCGGGGGCGAGATTTCCCCGAAGTATGGCGAGGCCGCCCCACGGCTTGATCGGATTTTCTATGGGCACGACGACCTTTTGCATGTGCGCTTCCTCGGCCGACGCCGCGAGCTCGCCGATCGTTCTCCCCTCGACCGTGACGGCGTCGGTGTGGAGGAGTCCCTTTTTTGCGAGCTCTCGTGCGATGAGTGCCACTCCGCCGGCGCGGTAGAGGTCGGTTGCCACGTAGTCGCCACCGGGTTTGAGGTTGGCGATCGTCGGGGTGCGGGCCGCAATGCGGTCGAAGTCGTCGATGGAGAGCTCCAGCCCAGCCTCCTCGGCTATGGCTAGGAGATGGAGGACCCCGTTGGTCGAGCCCGCGGTGGCGGCGATGGCGGTGATCGCGTTTTCGAGCGCCTCGCGCGTGACGATATCCAAAGGTCGTACGTTGTTCTTCACCAGCTCGAGCGCCAGGCGCCCGGCCTTCTCGGCAGCGGCGCGCTTACCGGGCGCCGTCCCCGGGATGCCGTCCAGGCTGGCGGGCCCTATTCCGAGGAAGTCAACGGCAGTCGCCATCGTGTTGGCTGTGAACTGTCCGCCGCATGCTCCCGCGCCGGGGCATGCGACGTCCTCGAGGCTGTGGAGGTCGGTGGCCGACAGCTTGCCTGCCGCATGCTGACCAACTGCCTCGAAGACATCCTGGATTGTCACATCGCGGCCGCGCCACTTACCCGGTGCGATCGAACCGCTGTAAAGCACAAGACCCGGGACATTCATGCGGCACAGAGCCATGACCGCCGCGGGGATGGTCTTGTCGCATCCGACCAGGCATACGATGCCGTCGAACATGTGGCCCCGTGTGACGAGCTCGATCGAATCGGCAATAACCTCGCGGCTGATGAGCGAGGCGCGCATGCCCTCGGTGCCCATGGTCACACCATCGGCTACGGCGATCGTATTGAACTCCATGGGTGTGCCGCCGGACGAGCGAATCCCGCCCTTGACCTGTGAGGCGAGATTGCGCTGATTGAAGTTGCACGGCATCGTCTCGATCCAGGCCGTGGCGACGCCGATGACCGGCTTGGCGAGGTCTTCGTCGGTGTAGCCGACGGCTTTGAGCATGGCGCGCGCCGGCGCTCGATCCGGCCCGTCGGTAAGGGCCGAGCTGATCCGCTTGGCAGGGTCGGAATCTCGTCCGTAGGGATCGGTCACGCCCGCAGACTACCGAACTTGCGGCAGCCGGGCTGCCGTGATGGCGGCGTCACCTTGCGATATATGGAAATCTGTAGTCTTTCCGCCGGACAGTCGAAGGGGGCTCGCGACGAGGTGCCGGAACTGCCTGCTCGGCGCGCCGAACGCGTCAAGGATCCTGGATGGATGGCATGAGCGGGTTGTTGCTGGGCGTTGACATTGGGACTTCAACATCCAAAGGGACGCTGGCTCGTCCCGATGGGTCTGTGTGCGCCACGGCGGTGCGCCCACACGGCGTATCACGGCCTCACCCGGGTTGGGTTGAGCAGGACGCAGAAGGTGTCTGGTGGGAGGACTTCTGTGCCCTCAGCCACGAGCTCGTGCCCGAGGCGGACGATGACATTGTGGGCGTTTGTTGCAGCGGACTTGGACCCTGCGTGCTTGCGGCCGACGGCAATGGGAATTCCCTCCGTCCGGCAATTCTCTATGGCGTCGACACCAGGGCCGCGCGCGAGATCCAGGAGTTGACCGCACGTCTGGGTTCCGAAGAAATACTCACCCGTTGCGGCTCCCCGCTGACGAGTCAGGCCGTTGGGCCCAAGCTGGCCTGGCTGCGGGCCAATGAGCCCGAGGTCTGGGACAAGACCACTCATCTCTTCATGGCCAGCTCGTACCTCGTGCACAGGCTCACGGGCGAGTACATCCTCGACCATCATTCGGCCAGTCAGAGTGACCCGCTTTATGAGTTGGCCACCAACGCGTGGATCGAGGACTGGGCATCCGAGATTGCACCCGGACTAAGGTTGCCGCGGCTGCTGTGGCCCGGAGAGATAGCGGGATCGGTGACGCATCCCGCCGCCAGCGCCACCGGTTTGACTCCGGGCACGCCGGTTGCAGCGGGGACGATCGATACCTGGGCCGAAGCGGCGAGCGTCGGGGTCCGCAATCCGGGAGACATGATGTTGATGTACGGGACGACGATGTTCCTCGTCGAGGTCTTGAGCCAGGCTCGCCCGGATCACCGCCTATGGTCGACCGTGAGCTTGTCGCCCGGGACCCACAACCTAGCCGGCGGCATGGCGGCGTCGGGGGCCCTTACAAACTGGTTTAAAGACATAGTCGGCGGCCTCTCTTATGAGACCTTGATCCAAGAGGCCGCAAAGACCCCTTCCGGCTCCAACGGACTTGTCGTGCTTCCCTACTTTGCGGGTGAGCGAGCGCCGTTGTTCGACACCAACGCCAGAGGACTCATATGCGGGCTGACCCTAGACCACACGCGCGGCCATCTCTACCGGGCCCTCTTGGAGGGCACCGCTTTTGGAGTGCGGCACATTCTCGAAGTCATGTCCGAGGTGGGAGGGGCCGGCCGGCGCATTGTGGCTGTGGGGGGCGGAACCAAAGGCGGGCTTTGGACCGAGATAGTTTCGGATGTGATCGCCATGCCCCAGGACCTGCCCGGGGTGGGGATCGGCGCCAGCTATGGC
>JALZIO010000253.1 GCA_030860245.1 Actinomycetota bacterium
GAAAGCGCGGGGCGCGACGCCTGCTACGTGGGCCGCATCAGGCAAGATCGCTTTGACACCAAGGCGCTCGAGCTCTTCTGCGTGGCCGACAACCTCCGCAAGGGGGCAGCACTCAACACGGTTCAAATCGCCGAGCTGCTTTTGTAGTTGGCCTTGCCGGTACGCGGAGCGCCGGGAGCCCGTCTAATCTTCCTTGGGGATGAGGATCCACAGAAGTATGTAGGCGACTTCTCCCGCGCCCACGAAGCCCGTGATTACGAACGTCAATCTCACCAGAAACCTGCTTATCCCGAAGCGAGCGGCGATTCCCGCAGCGACTCCTGCGATCATCTTGTTGTCTCGAGGTCTAACCAAATGTCTGTCTGCCATACGCTTCACTCCCAGCGTAGTCAGCAAGTCTCGTAAGGACCCGCAAATAGTGCCACTATTTACAGCAGAGATGCCTTGTTCCTCATTCGTGTGTGCCCCTGTTCGAGCGTGTGTTTGTTGTCCTCGCGAGGATAGATTGCGCGACCACTTGGTTCAAATGGAGCGGATCTGTTGAGCTCGGGTACAGTCAGAATCACATGCCCCCCTTAGAGGAGTTGCGGACCGCTGCTTGGTACGGAGACCGCAGCCTCCCCTTGTCCTTTCCTCCCGATTGGGAGGTTTCGACTTTGCGGCCCGATACACCCCCGCCCTTGTCCGATTCTCAGATCATCGAGGCCTTCGCTCATCCGGTTGGTCAGCCGCCTTTGAGGCGCTTGGCTGCCAAGAGGGTACGGCCCCTGATCATCGTCGACGACCTCACTCGGCCGACTCCGTGCGCCAGAATCATGCCCTTTCTGCTGGAGGAGTTTCGGCAGGCGGGTGTCCGGGCTACCGACATCACGGTTTTGATGGCGACCGGTACCCATGGCCCTCCTCGAGCCGATGCGATGGTGAAAAAGATCGGCTCGGAAGCAGCGACTCAGTGCCGCCTGATTGTGCATGACGACACCCGTGATGTCGTCAGGGTGGGCCGTACGAGCTTCGGGACACCTGTGTATGTGAATCGCCAGGTGCCGGCGAGCGATCACATTGTTGGTATAGGGGGCATTTATCCCCAGCACTCAACCGGGTTCGGGGGCGGCTCGAAGCTTGCGCTCGGAGTCTTGGGGCGGCGCTCCATCACAAGGCTGCACTTCGGTCATCGCAGCGTGGGGGGTTCCTACGACATAGAGAACGACTTCAGAAGAGAGTTGGACGAGATAGCACGGATTATTGGGCTGAACTCACTTATCTCCTTGCAAGTCGATGCCGGACGCCGGCCCGTTCGCATTGTGACTGGCGACTGGGAACTCTTCTATGGCGACGAAGTGGCCTTTGCCAAGCAAGCGTACAGAGCACCCTTGCCGGTGGACGCAGATGTTGTGATCTCCAACGCCTATCCGATCGATGTGTCGTTGACTTTCATGCGGAGCAAAGGCGTCATTCCACTGGTGCACGCTGCGCCTCACGCGTCGAAGATATTGATCTCAGCTTGTAGCGAGGGCGTTGGCTACCATGGCCTCTTTCCGTTCATAAGCACCTCGAAATTGGACCGTCCGAGGCGCGTGGCGCGCTCGGCGATGGCCCGCCCCGGCAGCGTTCCGCAGATGGTCGCCGGTCGCCTCAAACGCAAACTGAAGAGCCGCACCGGGAGAGGAAACCAGCCGGCCGAGCAGACGGCCACCTTCCATGAGCAGCGGAGCTCATCTTTTCCTATCTGGCTCTACCTTCCGGAGCAAGTGTCCTTGCCCGAGCGTATTCCCGGCATGCAAAAAGTTGATTCGTGGCCGGGGATTCTCGATCGGGTGGCCGGGGAGCAAGCCGGGCGTGGCACTCTCAAGGTCGTGATTTATCCGTGCTCTCCCGTACAGGTACTGGACATCCCCTCGGTAAAGGGTGCCTCCCTGGTGCCGTCTGGGCTCCAGGATGTCGACTGATATCAGATCAGACTCAGGGATCGGGCGTCGGTTTGACCTCAGCGTCGTCAAGGACGAAAGTCGTCTCGAGGTCGTCGCAATGCTCGAGTATGAAGTCCAGATCGTCCGTCTGGTCGGTGAGCTGTAGGTAACGCGAGCTCTTTCCTCCCAGGAGCGCGTCCACGGGCAATCCAGACCAACGCTTGATAACATCGCCGGTCGTGCCGAGAGGTCGGTAACCTTCAGCCACGAGGAGCTCTGCCATCCATGCACAGCACATTTCATCCTCTTCCCGGAATTCCCCTCTGGTAGCGGCCCCCATAAGCACCACGGTGGTGTGATGGTTGCAAATCCGTTGCACCTGTGCCGAGAAGTTTCGCAGGCAGGCGACATAGACATTCTCGGCCGACCTGGCTTCGTGAAGAAGCCTTGTGCCCGAGGTCGACAGCAAGATAACCGGACGGGAGGTGTCGGGGAATGCTGCGAGTCGCGCAGGACTGTTGTTCATGTCGAATCCGAATGGCATGTGGCCACCCAGCTCTCCCACCAGCAGAGGACGGTCCAGGCTGGCGGCAAGCGGAACCGCCGCTTCGATAGAAGGCACCGGAAAGCAACTCCGGCCCCCCGCGACCGCCGTGACCGCGGTCGTAGTGGACCGGATGACATCCACAGCGACGATTGTGTTGTCCTTGGCATACTCGGCGCCTAAATGTTCGAAGAAACAGTCGATTACGACGGTCTTTTCCAACGCCTACCCTGCGGGTTGGATTGTCTGCGGATTGCCGGCGGGTTGCGGTCTCAGGTTGGCTTTGCTGAAGGCATCGGAATGGAGGCCCCGCCTGTAGATCTCGACTCGAAGGACTTCCTCGAGCCGCACGTTCGACAATCGCACCATGGGTCCAAAGTGATCCATGAATGCGAACTGACTGGCCTTATTGGGGGCTTCGAACGTCAGCAGCTCCAAGCTGAAGGCGTCGACGAACCGATCCGCCAAGGCAGAGTTCATGCGCCCCTCGACATCGAAGAGCCCAACCCTCTCGGCGCTCTCGCGCGCTTCAACGACGACCTGGAAAGCACCTGCATCGAGCCAGCGCTGTCCTTCGTCGATCAGGGCATCGACGACGTGATTGCTGAATGCCCCCCCATGCTTCTTGCCGAGCTCATATTGAACCTCTAGCCCTCGTGTGGTAGCCATAGCAACGACGTCGGAGGCGTCGAGCTCCAGCTCGGTGAATCCCTCTCCGCACTCGATACGTTTGATGCCGAGACTTGCACAGAGGTCAAGGTAGGCAGGGAGCTGTCCTTGCGCAGTTGCAATCTCGAAGGGTCCACCCCCGGTTGAAATTGGCACTTCGTGTCGCGCCGCAGACGCTATCTTTTCGCGCGTTGCGGACTCGCCGGCTATCATCCAGCACGCCATAGATAACTTCAGGTCGGCCATCAGGTGACCGCTTTGTGCGAGATGACTTCCGACGGTGAGCGGGTCATAGCCGGGGTCGAAGGGACTCGTCAGCCGACCGATATGCTGTACGCCTATTCGATCGAGAAAATCACTTGTACGCATTTATCCTTCAGTGGGATCTAGATGGCAACCGGATGAGCGGCCAAGCGTAACGGGTGTGGGCGCTTTACAGGGCCCAGAGATAAAGCCCGAGTGGCATCAGGGCTCTGTTGGTGCCTCGGCCGGCCGGTCGGGGCGCACGCGAGTCGGATAGCCATAGTGGAGCAGTTGGGGAAGCGTCATGACGGTGACTATCCGTCGGTCTCGTGCCGACATGCCCTTCACCCAGCGGGTATCCTCACGCAGTTCCGTTGGTCCGGTGTTGAAGCGAGTCGGATTACCCGACACCGTGTGATGAGTTTCGAGCTGAACGGTTCGATTGTCGAGAAAGGGAGTCGATTCGGGCCATTCCCCAAGCATGTCGGTGATTTTTTGGATTGCGGACCGAGGATGTCTCGTGAAGTCCTCATACCTGAGGACCATCGAGCGGTCGCTCCGGTGCGCGCGCTGCAGCGCGTTGGCGCCCAGGTTGCCTACGATCCATTGAAAGGCGCACAAGGTTGGATTCTTGCCCCCCATGTTGGCAGGAATCTCGCGATCTGGGTTTAGCTTCTTTCTTTGTCGGGAATAAGCGACCGCACGCGGGTCGCGAACGAGGTGAACAAAATATGTTTCGATGCCCGGTAACAGGCGCAGCATGGCGCCGTCGGACGGGCGCTTGGAGGAGTCGACGATGACTCGGGCGCCGGTCAGATCGGCGACTGTTCGGTATACGGCTGCCGTCACCTCCGCATAATGAGCGACACCCGGTGGACTGAAGTTGCCCCCTGGTGGCCGGCGCAACAATTTCCAGGTGTGGTGGGTTCGCACGCTCTTGCGCTGTAGCTGGACGATCCGCCTGGCCTCGAGGTGGTCGAAATTCGAGCCCAGAAAGGTTCGGAGGACGGGCCCCCAGATCTCGCACTCGCCGATCGGCTGCCCGCACCCGCATCTGCGGTTCTCGAGCAGTCGCCTCCACAGAAAGCGCACCTCCCCCGCTGAGAAAAAGCCATCGAATTCCCCCAGTATGTTGTCCAACAGAGTGCTTCCGGTGCGGGAAGACCCGAGGAGATACAAGACTTTTAGGCGGGTCGCCCCCCTATATTCTGATGTTGTCTGACTTGGAGAGGGGCCCAGCATCACTCTTTGCGGGAGCCTTCCTTTAGCGAGGGACCATCACTCCGCCGGGGGTGGGTGGTCGACTTAGTAGCGTGCAAAATTCCGCATGCCCTATCGTAGATGCCGATGGGCAACTGGGGCGCGGCACAAAAAAATTCTAGTGGGATTCCCGCTCTGGTGTTGAGTCTCGGGCGCAGTCCGATCCAGCACGGTCCTTTGAGCGTAGTTCGTAGCCTTGGGCGATTCGGCGTCCCGATGTACACGGTCTGCGATAACGATTCTCCCGTCATGAGATCCCGCTATCTCGAGAGGGCCTTTCCCTGGAGCGCCGACGAGGGGTCCATGGAGGTGACCCTCGAGTTCCTATTGGATGTCGGTCGCCAGATCGGCCGGCCGCCTGTTCTCATCCCCACCGACGACCTCGGGACGATCTTGCTCGATGAGCACGCCGACGTGCTGAAAGAACGGTTTCTTTTTCCCGACCAGCCGAAGGGCCTTGCCCGGTCTCTCTCGAACAAGAAAGAGATGTACTACCTGTGCAGGAGCATGGACGTTCCCACACCCGAGGCGGCCTTCCCGACGTCGCGAGAGGATGTTGTCGACTACATACGCGATGCCACGTTTCCCGTGGTGATGAAGGGTATCGATGCTTGGAGCCACTACGGCACGCTTCGTAAGACCGGGATGGACAGGGTCTTGGTG
>JALZIO010000262.1 GCA_030860245.1 Actinomycetota bacterium
GGATAATGCCGGTCTCCAGCCCCAGGAAGCGGTAAATCTGCCCCATCCACTCGGAGTCGCGCTTGGCCAGATAATCGTTGACGGTAACGACGTGGACGCCCTCCTCCCACAGAGCATTCAGGTAGACGGCGAGCGTGGCGGTCAGGGTCTTCCCCTCACCGGTCTTCATCTCAGCGATCCATCCGCGATGAAGGGCTGCGCCGCCCACCAGCTGTACGTCGAAGTGCCGCTGTCCAATAGCGCGGTCGGCAGCCTCCCTGGTAGCTGCGAAAGCCTCGGGGAGGAGATCGTCGAGGTCGGTGCCACGATCCAGGCGCTCCTTGAACTCCCCGGTCTTGCCCCGCAGGGCGGCATCATCGAGAGCGCGAAATTCCTCCTCCAGCGCGTTCACCGGTCCGACGACGGCCGACAGTGCCTTCAGTTTCTTGCCTTCACCTGCTGAAAGAATCCTTTTGAGCATGGCTTCATTATGGACGTCGCACGGGCCAAACGTCATTCCGGGAGGCCGGTTGGAGAGGGGCGCGCCGGGCACTGGAGAGGACCCGGATCCGAAAGTAGCTGGAAGTGTCAAACTCCCGGCATCTGCATCCGGCCTCTACAACGTTGGATGTCACACCCGTCCCCTAAATAGAGTCATGGACATTTGGACGGGTAATCACAGAACGCTCGCAGCTGCTCAGTGCCTGGGGTCTGGGGTCTGCGCAGGCTGTGGGGACAGAGGCGCCGCCCTTTGCGCAGGCTGCCGGGCGCGGCTGGCCCGCCCACTGGAAGATGCCCGGATCCCCGGCGTCGAGCGGGTCCTGGCGCCGTGGGACTACGCAGGGGCGGCGCGGAGCCTCATTCTGGCGCTCAAGCTGAGAGGCCGGCGATCGGCCGCCGGACCGTTGGCAGACGCGATGTTCGAGGAGGCGCTTGCCTGCGGGTTGGAGAGCTCGGTGGTCACCTGGGTTCCCGGCCGCCGGGGTGACACGCGTGTGCGCGGCTACGACCATGCCGAAGTCCTCGGCGCGGAGGTCGGGGCTCGGCTCGGCCTCCCGGTTCTTGGGCTACTCCGCCGGGCGGGATCACGGCGAGCAGACCAAACCGCTCTGGGCAAGGAGGACCGGTGGACCAACCTCGAGGGTGCCTTCTTCGCTCGCAATTGCCCTGCCGGCGTAGTGCTCGTCGACGACCTGGTAACGACGGGCGCCACCGCAGGCGCCTGCAGTGAGGCCCTCCGGAACGCGGGCGCCCAAACGGTCGAGGTGCTGGTCGCGTGCCGAGCGTGATCTAGGTGCCTTCCTCCCAGGAAGCCAGATAGGCCTTCTGTGCGGAGGTCAGCTCGTCGATTCGGACCCCCATCGTCTCGAGCTTCAGGCGCGCCACCTCCCGGTCGATCTCGTCGGGCACGTTGTAGACCCTATTTTCAAGGATGCGTTCACTCGAAGCGAGCCATTCGCAGCTCAGAGCCTGGTTGGCGAACGACATGTCCATCACCGCCGCCGGGTGACCTTCGGCGGCGGCGAGATTGACCAAGCGCCCCTCGGACAAGACGTAGACCTTCCTGTCTCCCTCGAGCGAGAACTCATCCACCTCTTGGCGGACGCGCCGAACGCCAGATGCCATCGCTCGAAGGGCGGCGAGATCGATCTCGATATCGAAGTGGCCAGCATTGGCAAGGATCGCGCCGTCCTTCATGAGCTCGAAGTGCTCTGCGCGCAAAACATGCTTGTTGCCGGCCACCGTGATGAAGATGTCCCCCTGAACCGCTGCTTCCACGCCGGGCAGCACGCGAAACCCGTCCATAGCCGCTTCCAGAGCACGGAGCGGTTCGACCTCGGTCACCACCACATCGGCGCCCATGCCCTTGGCTCTGCTCGCAACCCCGCGCCCGCACATCCCGTAGCCACAAACGACCACCGTCCGGCCCGCGAACAGCACATTGGTTGCGCGTAGGACCCCGTCGATCGCAGACTGACCGGTGCCGTAACGGTTGTCGAAGAGATGCTTGGTCATGGCGTTGTTAACGCTCACAACCGGATAACCGAGCACACCCGCCGCCTCCATGGCGCGCAAGCGAATTACACCGGTGGTCGTTTCCTCGGTGCCTCCGATGATCTCTACCAACTGATCAGCTCGCTGCTGATGCAGCATCGACACAAGATCACCGCCGTCGTCCATCGTTATCATCGGCTTGCGATCCAGGACCGCCTTGATGTGCGAGTAGTAGCGCGCTTCGTCAACGCCTCTGATTGCGAAGACGGAGATGTTGTAGGCAGCCACCAAACCGGCGCTCGTGTCATCCTGGGTTGAAAGCGGATTGGAGGCACAAAGGGCCACATCGGCACCCCCGGCAGCAAGCGTTCGAGCGAGGTTCGCCGTTTCGGTTGTGACATGAAGACATGCGGCGATAGTCACGCCTTCAAGCGGCCGGTCCTTCTCGAAGCGCTCTCGTATGCGCGTCAAAACGGGCATCTGACGGTCGGCCCACTCAATCTTCAGGCGACCCTCATCGGCCAGTGAGAGGTCTAAAACGTCGGCATCCACCACGGTAAACTCCTTGATCGATAGACTAGTTGTTGTTCTCGAGGGCGCTTTTTAGCTTCTCAATTGCTTCGACAGGCCCGGGGTCGACCCCATACCCAAATCCAAGGTACACGGCCGCAAGCTGGGTGATCAGCGCGAAGGAAAGAACGCGGGCGAGAGGTGATCTTCCTTCGGAGTGGACCTCGACGACATCGGAGACGTGCTTGGCAATGAGCTCGGACGTTGCAGAAAAACGCAAAGCGACCCGCTCGTCTTCGTAGAGATCACGCAGGAGCACAACGACAAAGCTCGCGGACGTCAACTCCCCCAGGCGGTTCCACCCGACAATTTCGTTGTGGTTGAGCTCGGGAAGGACGTTGTAGAAGGCGGGGGACTTGCCGTATTCATTGAGGTCGGTCTTGAACCGTTGAGCCGCGGCTGCACCCACCCCGTAGCCTCCGTAGATCACGGGAACCCTGCCGTACAGGCGCCCGGCGAGCGTTTTGGCAGGGTTCTCACCGGTGGGTACGTCGCGCCCGCACCCGGCGGCGATGCCATCGAGCACCTCCATCGCCTCGGCAAAATCCTCGTTCATATCCGGGGCTAGTTGCATACTTCGTAGTGTTCCCAACAGACAAAGGCACAGATACCCGAGAGAGGCGCGCGGCTGCAGGCCCTCGGGGATGCGCACGAGTGCGGCCCCTCGGTCGCGGGCCACTTTCGTCAGCGCTCCGCCCGACGAGATGATGACAATCCTGCATCTGCGCTCAGCTGCGTCCTCGAAGGCGGCGAGGGACTCCTCGGTTGCACCCGAATAGGACATCACGAACACACACGTGTTGCGCCCCACCCAGTCGGGAAGAGGGCCGTAGCCTTTGATCACGCGCCATGGGAGGGGAAAGTGCGGCTCGACCACCGCTTGCGCCAAGTTGCCCGAGATGCCCGAACCGCCCATGCCGACGACCAGCACGGAGTCGGCGCCGGCGCCGCTCGGGAGCCCCTCTGCGGCCTCGGCAATTCGCCACGCGTCGCGGCACTGCCGCGGAAAAGCCTCGACGTCATCGAGGATGCTGAGAGAGTCAAGTGCCTCCATCGCCTCGACATCGTCGAGATCGATCAAGGCTTGGCGGCCTCGTCGATGAGCATGATGGGAATGTCATCCCTGACCGGATAGCGATACCGGCATTCGCCGCGGCAGACAATGAGGGCTTCAATGGGCAGATACTCGACCTCGCCGTGGCAGTTCGGACACGCAAGTATTTCGATGAGGCGCTGATCGACAGCCATCAATCCTCTTTTCTGATCACAGCGAGAACCTCTTGCACTTTTTCGTCTTTCAGGTTCTTCGTGCGCGCCTCTAGGTTGAGCCGCAAGAGTGGCTCCGTGTTGGAGGGACGCGCGTTGAACCACCAATCCTCGAACTCCACCGTCAACCCGTCGGTGCGGTCCTGTTGACCGTCTCCATATGCCTCGGCCAGCTTCTCGATCATGCCCTCCTGATCATCGACCTCCGAGTTGATCTCGCCCGACGCGTGATAACGGCGGAAGGGGTCGAGAGACTCAGACAACGGCATCGAGGCGACGGACATGCCTTCGAGCACCAATAATGCAGCAATCATCCCGGAGTCGGCCCGATAATTGTCCCGAAAGTAGTAGTGGCCCGAGTGCTCCCCCGCAAACGCAGCGCCCGTATCCGCCATTAGCGCCTTGATATAGGAATGGCCAACACGCGCCCTGATCGGCTCTCCGCCGTTCTCCTCGATGACCTCGGATACCGTCCAAGAGCAGATGAGATTGTAGATGATCGGTTGTCCCGGATACTTCTTGAGCACCCTTTCGGCGACCATAGCCGTGGTGAGCGACCCCGATACCAGCTCGCCCTTCTCGTCCACCAGGAAGATGCGATCGGCGTCTCCGTCGAACGCGATACCGACATCACAGTTTTTTGCCAGCACGAGTTGCTGGAGGTCGGCCAGGTTGGCCTCTTCGATCGGATTTGCAGGGTGATTGGGGAAGGTGCCGTCCAGGTCGAAGTAGAGGGGCTCGACCTCGAAAGGGAGCGGGCCGAAGGTGACCGGCACCGTGACGCCGGCCATTCCGTTGCCCGCATCGACGGCAACCCTGAGCGGCCGGAGCGCTTCCTCGTCCACGAACGAGCGGCAATGCGCCGCATACTCCTCCAGGATGTCGATCTCATCGATAGTCCCCGGGGACCCTTCTCGAGGAGTCGAGTCGGCGGATTCGGCGGACTTTCGGATCTCGGTCAGACCAGAATCGACGCCGATCGGCACCGCCTCCGCCCGGCAAAGCTTCAGCCCGTTGTAACGAGCCGGGTTGTGTGACGCGGTGAACATGGCGGCCGGCGCGCCCAAATGGCCGGACGCGAAGTAGCAGGCGTCGGTGGAAACCAGCCCGAGGTCGAGCACGTCTACTCCGGCGGCTGTGACCCCCTCGGCGAAGGCCTTGGCGAGCGAAGGAGAAGATGCCCGCATATCGCGGCCCACGGCTAGACTGTCCGACCCGGCGAACGCTGCGAATGCGACTCCGATGCGGCGTGCCACATCCTCGTCGAGCTCGTCGGGGTAAACGCCCCGTATGTCGTAGGCCTTGAAGATAGCGCTCAGATCTCGGGACACGGCCGCATCCTACCTGGGCGCGTTCGACTCACGCCCGCCTCACAAGCCACAATAGTTGGCCTCAGAACGTTGACGAGGCGGCCCCGGACTGAAACCATCGGGACCATGAACGAGCAGCTCGTAGCCGAAGAAGCTGGGTGGCGCACCCAGGCATCGTGCCTGGACTATCCCGCGCTGCTCTTCTTCGGCGTGGACGACTCCGAAGCGCCGGCCGAGCGTCGCGTGCGGGAGGAGAGAGCCAAGCGAGTGTGCCGCCCCTGCCGGGTCCGGCAGGAATGTCTCGAGTACGCCCTCCAGGCCAGAGAGCCGTATGGCATTTGGGGGGGGCTTACAGAGCTAGAGCGCAAGGCGCGTCTTCGCAGCCGAGCCGTCTAAGAGGCACTAAACGTGCCGGACGACCGCATCGGGGCTCTTCACGTTGCAGAAAAAACCTTCGCCCGGATCAGATCCCGGGGCCCCGGCGAGGTCGTCCGGCTGGTGGGCGACCGCCTGAAGGAAGCAGTGGAGTCGGAGGACACATTAGTGGTGCTTGCCCTCGCTGCCCAGGCAGAGCCCAGCGCCGGTGAAGATCTTCTGTTTCGGGCGGCTACATCCGACGACGGGGACCTCTACGCCCGAGACATAGGCACCGACTCGCGCCGGAGCTTCAAGGCGCGGCTGTCCCCTACGACATCCTGTTTTGTCGTCGAATCGAAGGGCCGCCTTCTGCATGCGACATGGGTGACAACCTCGGGTGCCTGGACTCGGGAGTTGAAGGGCTACTTACGCCCACCCCAGGGAGACGCCTATATCTACGAGTCCTTCACCCGCTCTGATGCCCGGGGCAAGGGCCTCTATCCCTTTGCTCTGCGCCGGATCGCCTCCCACGCCGCCGCCCGCGGCCTCGATAACCTTTGGGTCGCCGTCGAAGCCGGCAACCCCGGCTCGCTGCGGGCGGTATCCAAAGCGGGCTTCCGCCCGGTTTTCAGACTGGACTATAGACGGCGGTGGGGCCGCCTGACCGTCCAGATCCCGACTCCAGGCGAGCCGGGGAGGGACGGCCTGCGGATCGAGCGCACCTGACCCGACAGGCAGAAACGGGTTCACTTGAAGTCGCTGCGCGCCGCGAGGTGCAGGACCTCGTCCAGATTCAGGGTTCCCCCCTCGTGCTTCCACCACTTCTGCTCGCAGTTCCTGCAGGAGAAGAACTGGACGCTGTCCTGATCTTCCAGGCCGATGTCGATCTCGATACAGTCCTCGCCGTCGCATCTGGGACACCGCATGACCCCTCCGTTCTCAGGGCGATTTTGGTAGCAATCCGTAGGGAATTGACTGCGTGATGTAGTCATACCACTATTTGCGTCAGGAACGCCAGAGGGCATTCTTCAGCGCTCAGGATGACCCCGTTGGGAGCGAGGGTGATCAGCGCCGCCCAAAAGGGAGCGCAAGGCCCCAAGAGAACGCCCCTGCCCCGTCCGGGGCCCGGGATTAGGGGTCTAGTAGCCGATCAGGGAGACGATCGGAGTGCCGACATCGACCTTCTCGTACAGGGACTCGATGTCTGGCATCGACAACCTCACGCAACCGTGCGATGCCTGGGTCCCGAGCGAGGAGGTCGCCAGCGTCCCATGGAACCGGATGCCCGAAGCGGACCAGTTGAGGGCTCGCGTCCCCAGCGGGTTTGACGGCCCGGGGCCGATGGACTCGGGCATGCTCGCGCCCCATCCGGTGGGGTCCGGGTTGATCCATGTCGGCATGTATCGCTTCTCGGTTAGCTCGTAGAGACCGGTCGGCGTCGGATACTCGGGCAGGCCGGTGGCGACCGTATAGGTGTCCGCGACCTTCCCGTCTTCGTAGTGGTACAGCCGGTTCTCGCCGAGTCGCACCAGCAGGACATCGTCATAGGCCGCGGCGGTGGTCTCCGGCTTCTGGGTGTCGACGGTGAGCTGCACGTTGTCCGATCCGTTGCGGATCGCGTGCACGAGCTCGTCGTGGCTCTTTCCGACCAGAACCTGGACGCCCACACGATCCGGCCTGATCTTCACGAAGCCGGTCGAGTAGTCGAGGCTGGCGTCGACCGGCTTGCGGTCGACCTCTTGTGCAATGGTCTCGATCTTCTGGCGTGCCTGTACCTTCGGGTAGGAGATCGCAACGGGAGCCTTGAAGCTGAATTCCTCATCCAGCCAGCGCATCCTCGCCTGCTCTGCGAACGAAAGGCTCCCGCTGACGGCGACGGCGCGTCGGACCGCCGATTTGGCGTTGCTGCTCGCCCCCAGCTCTTTGGGCGTGGCCGACCAACTCTTGTCGTTGTATCTGACCGTTATCGGGCGATCCAGCTTCGGGCTGATCTCTGTCTTTACCGCCTGGAGCGCTTTCTGGGGCGTCATCCCCGACACGTCGACGCCGGCGACCGTAGCACCCGGCAGAATGCGGCCGTCGTATGAGCTGAAATAACCTTGCGTGCCCCGGACGACGATAAAAGCTGCGCCGGCGGCGAGCAAAACCGCGACTCCCAGGACCGCGAGCGCCCAGACGCCCCACCGGCGCCGGTGTGTTCGCTCTGTGTGTGCTGCTGCGCTCCCCAGGGCATTCTCAGTCAAGTCAAGCTCCTCTTTAGTATGGAACCTGCAATCTTACGTCACTCCCTATAAGACGGCATTTCCCATCCACCACTTTAGCGATCGCTCGTGCTCAGCCGCAACGATCCTGTCGGCGGATACCGCTCGAGGAGCTGCGGCCCTCATGGCCTGCAAGCCCCCGGGGCTCTTGAGTATTCCCACCCTCCATTTAGATGCTCGCTGACGTAGGGTTCAGGCGGTCTATGGA
>JALZIO010000279.1 GCA_030860245.1 Actinomycetota bacterium
CGCCCACATGCTCGAAGCCTCCGAGCTCAACAGCGTGTCGCGCTACTTCTACTCATCCTCCGCGTGTATCTATCCCCTCTACAAGCAGAACACCCCCGACGTCGGTGGGCTCAAAGAGGACGACGCCTATCCCGCCGATCCAGAAGAGGGTTACGGGTGGGAGAAGCTCTACGCGGAGAAGATGTGCCAGTACTACGACGAAGAGAATCGACTCGCCACGCGCGTGGCCCGCTTCCACAACGTCTACGGCCCGCTGGGAACCTACGACGGGGGCCGCGAGAAGGCGCCCGCCGCCATCTGTCGCAAGGTCGCCCTGGCCGACGATGGAGCAACCATCGAGGTGTGGGGCGACGGGCTCCAGACGAGATCGTTCATGAACGAGGACGACTGCGTCGAGGGCATCTACAGAATCATGGAGTCGAACTACTCGGCGCCGTTGAACCTCGGCACCGAGGAGCTCATCACGGTCAACGGCCTCGTCGATCTCGTCGCTGAGGTCTCGGGAAAGTCGATCAAGAAGCGTCACGATGTGTCCAAGCCGCAGGGCGTTCGGGGACGCAACAGCGATAACACCCTGCTTACCGAGGTTCTCGGGTGGGGCCCCTCGATGCTGCTTGCGGACGGTCTCCGTCCAACCTACTCGTGGATCCACGAGCAGGTTTCGAACATTGAGGCCGACGCAAGGCGTGCGAGCTGATGAGGGTCGGAGTGATCGGCACCGGTCACGTTGGGCTGATTACCAGCGCGACCATGGCATGCCTCGGACATGACGTCGTCGGCAACGACCTCGACGAAGAGAAAATCACCGCTTTGCAGAGCGGCCATGCTCCCTTCTACGAGCCCGGCCTCCCAGAGCTCCTGGAGCAGACGCTCGCTTCGGGCAAGCTCTCCTTTTCCGATGACCCGGCGGACGCGATCAAGGACGCCGAGGTCATATTCATCTGCGTGGGCACTCCGCCCAAAGCCTCCGGCGAGGCAAACCTGATAGCGGTCGAGTCGACCGCTAAGGACGTCGCGCGTTACGCACGCAGCGGCGCCGTCGTAGTCGAGAAGTCGACGGTACCCGCGGGCACCGCGCAACGGGTCAAGCGGACGCTCGAACGAGAACGGTCTGATCCCGCATCGAGCTTTCACGTCGTCTCCAATCCCGAGTTCCTCAGGGAGGGAAGCGGGATCCAGGACTCGCTCGAGCCGGACCGCATCCTGGTCGGCGCCGAGTCACCAGAGGCGTTCGAGGTGATGCGCAGGGTCTATGCCCCTCTCGTCGACAAGGGCACCAAGCTCATCGAGACGAACATCGCCACGGCTGAGCTCTCCAAGCACGCGTGCAATGCCTTTCTCGCGCTGAAGATCAGCTACATGAACGCGCTCGCTCGTCTCTGCGAGAGCTCTGGCGGTGACGTCAACGCCGTGGCCGAGGTCATGGGGTCCGACGAGCGCATCGGCCGAGCCTTTCTCAATGCGGGTCTGGGCTACGGAGGCTACTGCTTCCCGAAGGACCTCCAGGCATTTGAGCGGATGGCTTCACGCCTCGGCTACGACTTCTCCCTGTTGCGAGAGGTCGAGCGAATCAATGCCGAAGCGGTCGATGCGACCGCCGACAAGGTCATCGATACTCTCTGGAACCTCGATGGGAAGAGGGTGGCTCTGCTAGGGCTGTCGTTCAAGCCCGACACGGACGATGTCAGGTTCGCGCCTGCGCTCAGTCTCGCCCACAAGCTCGACGGAGAGGGGGCCACGATCGTAGGCTACGACCCCCAGGCGATGGCCAATGCAAAATCTGACATGCCATCGCTCGAGGTCGCATCGGACCCCTACGCAGCAGCATCCGGCGCTCATTGCCTCGTTCTCTGCACCGAGTGGGATGAGTTCGGAGAGCTGGATCTCGACCGCCTGAAAGAGGTCATGGCGTATCCGCTCGTGATCGATGGGCGTAACATGTTCGAGCCCAGGGAGATGGAGGAGCGCGGTTTCTCCTACTATCCAACCGGCCGACCGCCCATCGTTTAGACCGGAGCATCGATGCCCAGAGCTGTTGTTACTGGAGGCGCGGGATTTCTCGGCTCACATCTCTGTGAACGTTTGCTGTCGGAGGGTTGGGACGTCGTGTGCTTCGACTCGTTCCTCACGGGAAGTGCCTCGAACGTCGCGCACATCGCAGGGCACGACCGCTTTCGGCTCGAGCACTACGACGTCACGAACTACCTCTTCATCGAAGGCGACGTGGATTGGATTCTGCACTTCGCGTCCCCGGCCTCGCCCATCGACTACCTCGATCATCCGATCCACACGCTCAAGGTCGGCGCGATTGGAACGTTGAGGGCACTCGGTCTCGCCAAGGCGAAAAACGCCGGACTCTTTCTTGCCTCGACCTCAGAGGTCTACGGTGACCCGCTGGTTCACCCGCAGCCCGAAGCGTATTGGGGCAACGTGAATCCCATCGGCCCCCGAGGCGTCTACGACGAGGCCAAGCGCTACGCCGAGGCGATGACGATGGCCTACTACCGGACGCATGACATACCCGTAAGGATCGTTCGTATCTTCAACACCTTTGGTCGGAGGATGCGCCGGGCCGACGGGCGGGCGGTCCCAACTTTCATCAAGCAGGCGTTGGCAGGGGAACCTCTAACCGTGCACGGAGAGGGTGCTCAGACGCGTTCCCTCTGCTATGTAGACGATCTTATCGAGGGTATATGGCGCCTGCTTAACTCCAACCAGACGGGACCGATGAATATCGGAAATCCGCAGGAGATAAAGATTCTCGATCTCGCTCGGATGATCGTCGCTGCCGCCGACAGCGATTCAGAGATCAGTTTCATCGACCGGCCGGTCGATGACCCTGAGGTGCGCTGTCCCGACATATCGATGGCCACCGAGATGCTCGGTTGGGAACCACAGGTGCTTCTCGAAGAGGGACTGCAGCGAACGATCGAATGGGCTCGCGAGTCGTGGTCACCCGGCGGTCGGCCGGCGAGACGTACCTAACGATCCCCGAATAGGCATATATGACCGCCCCCTGGGTCAGACCAATGCGATCACCGTTCGCAATTATAGACGTCCTCGCCATTGAGGCAGGTGTCCCTGCCTCCGGCTCCGTTCAAGTGATCGTGTCCCGAACCGCCGTCCAAGACATCGTCGTCCGGACCTCCGTATAGAAGATCCCTGCCTTTGTTCCCTCTTAGGTGATCATTGCCGGGGCCACCGTCAATCTTGTCGTTTCCTCGTCCACCATGAAGTCGATCGGCCCCCTCGGCCCCGTAGATGAGATCGTCGTGCGACCCACCGAAAATGGCATCCCTGCCAAGTCCTCCGGTCAAGTACTTGTCTTGGCCGGGTCCGCCGTACACCCTGTCGTTGCCGTCGAGTCCATTCATTGAATCTGCCCCCGAACCTCCACTCAAGAGATCATCGCCGTCGCCTCCATATACCTTGTCGTCTCCAGCCCCACCACGTACGCGATCATCGCCCTCCGCTCCGTTAACGTGGTCCTCGCCGGACCCACCCAGGAGGTTGTCGTTGCCGGTTGCGCCGAAGACAAAATCATTGCCTGCCCCACCGACAAGGCGATCGCCCCCCGCAGCCCCGTTGATGGAATCTGCGCCTGCGCCGCCGCAGATGAGATCTCGTCCTCCGCCACCGTAGATCCTGTCGTCGCCGCCGCGCCCGACGATCACATCGCGCCTCGGGGTCCCATTTAGTCTGTCGTCCCCGCTCGTGCCCACGATGGTCGCGCGCTCCCCCAAGCAGAAGTGGGGCTTGGCCGCGATCGACTGAGGGCCGACCACAATGAGCCAGACGACGAGGATCACCGCTTGAAGGCATCTCATCCACTCTTCCCTCCATCCAAGGTGGAAACGGACACCCTAGCGAGCCGGCTCGATACCGCAAGCCATCTGAACCATCAAAAGGAGCGCCCAATCAAGCGGCGTCGGGGCGCGCGGATTTACCTACTTGGATGGCCTCCAATCGGACATTTCCGGCGCGATGGATGGCACCAGGAAGGTGGAGGGTTTGAAAAGGGCTGATACCTCTAGATCGCGATCTCGGGTGACGTGCCCACTTCATCGACCAACCGGTGCCTAGCCGATACCGAATCTTCGGGCTTGAGATGCTGGTCGCACAGCCAGATGGAGATCAGCTTGCTCTTGTCCCGCCCTTCCGAGACACGAACTGCCTTTGAAGTAGTGGCGGCCCGCCCACAGTCTCTCTCGGAACAGATCACGTCCATACTAGATTAATCGACCCCCTTCGAGGAAGCTTGAGCACTCATCTATGGGAAAATTGCGTGCATCCTATAACGAATCCCCTTGGCGGCCGACAGTGATTTAGGGGAGACTCTCTCGGAACGAAAACAACCGAAAGTCGGCGCATACTCACGGAGCATCACGAATCCACACAATCACAAGGCGGTTTCATTTTGAACGACTACCGCAATCTGGCACCGAATATCGGGACGGCCGAGCCACAAAAAATGCTTGCACAGACTCACATGGGCGAGGTTCCCGGCATTCGCGAGTACCTCGCGATCTTGTGGCGACGCCGATGGTACGTGGTCGCTCCGCTCGTCCTCATAGTGGCCTTGACTTTTGCCTGGGTAGCCCGCCAGCCCCCCACGTACACGTCGTCCTCTCAGGTCCTTGTGCTGAACCCAAGCCTCTCTCCGACCCAGGGTCCGGTCGGATTCATCAACATGGAGACGGAGAGGTCACTTGCTTCGTCTCCGGAGGTAGGCGAGTACGCTCAGGAGGTGAGCGGAACCGATGAGTCCGCTGCACAACTGCTGTCCGGATTGGTGGTCGACGTCGTCCCCGAGACCGAGATACTCATCTTCACGTCTACCCATCCCGACGCTCGGGTCGCCCAGGAGCGGGCTCAGGCCGTGGCGGAAGGCTACGTGAAATATCGTCAGGAGCAGTTCCTCCTCGAGGTTCTCCAGAGATCAGAGACCATCCAGGAGCAGATCGACTCTACCCAGTCGGATCTGGAGGACGTCAACCTAAGCCTCGAGGCGAGCCCCGAGGGTCCTGAGAGCAGTGTGTTCGAAAGCCAAGCTAGAGCGCTGGAAGCGCGTCTGGATATCCTGCAGCAAAGCCTGGTACCCACGAGCGACCAGCTCAGGGTCGGCCAAGTCGTACAGCCGGCATCGAACCCTGCGGCCAACACCAGTACCACACAGAGACTGATCTTGGCCAACCTCATAGGGCTTGCCATCGGCGTCGCGCTGGCTTTTCTGGTGGAGAGACTCGATGACCGGCTCCGCGGCCGTCAAGACCTCGAGCAGCATTCCACGGCCCCGGTGCTCGCCGTTGTCCCGAAGATGGCAGATTGGCGCAGCGGCGACGACCCGTTCCTGGCGGCAGTCTCAGCGCCAGACTCGCCAGCAGCCGAGGCGTATCGAACGCTTCGGACCGGAATCTTGTTCGCCACATCGCAGAGCCCCATCAAGACCATCCTGGTGACCAGCGCTGAAGGCGGCGAAGGGAAGACCACGACCGCAGCGAACTTGGGCGTGGCGCTCGCCAGCGCGGGCAAGAAAGTGATACTCGTCTCCGGCGATCTCCGCCGGCCTCGTCTCCAGCATTTCTTCGGATTGCGCAATGGTTTAGGTCTGACGAACGTCCTGTCGGAGGAGAAGGAGATCAAGGAAGCGCTGCAACAGCCGAGAAACTTCTCCAACCTAAGGATCCTAAACAGCGGACCCGTACCCGGCAATCCAAGCGAACTCCTTACTTCACCGCGTATGCAGACGGTCATCGCCGACCTGGAGGAGGAGGCAGACATCGTCCTGATCGATGGTGCCCCCATTCTATCGTTGGCGGATTCGCTGGTCCTTTCGCGACTCTGCGACGGAGTGCTATTCGTCGCTCACGCACACAAGACGAGCAAGTCCGCAGTGGACCAATCACGTCAACAACTGGCTCAGGTAAATGCGGTGCTGGTCGGGTCTGTCCTCAATAACCTCGATCCTCGCAAGGCGACGGCATACAGCTCCTACGCGACCTACTACCACGTGCACACGTCAAGATGAACCGGATCATTTGCGATTACGGCTGCGATCGACCGCAACGTTATAAGCATGAAGGATCTCCGCTTCATAGGACCGGCGCGGCAGCATGGGCGACTGGAGCACGGGTGGAGGACTGTCAAGGAACCCATCGATCGCTGCAGCCATGCGGCGGACGGTTAGTTCCCTCGTGGTGGGTGGCACACAGGCCGAAAGGTCCCACGGCCAATCCTTCGTTATCTCCGCCGGGCCGCCCCGCCGCAGGCAGACTGCCGGCGTGCCCAAGCCCAATGCCTCGGCCACACACATCCCACCCTCTTCGTGGACCGATGGATGAATGAGAGTTCCCGCACGCGCCAGTCGGTCAAGGAGCTGAGGGCGCGGCAGCCAGCCCTCGAATATCACTCGATCACGAACCCCCAAAGTGGCGGCGAGCCGTTCGACACGCATTCGCTCCGGCCCGTCGCCGCACAGATGCAAACTGGCGTCATCGTTCTCAAGCAAGGCGAGGGCCCTGACGGCCAATGTGGGAGCCTTCCAAGGCAGAAGACGTCCGACGAAGAGGATCTCGGACGTCCGGCGTTGCATCGAAGAGATGGCATCCACCTTGGTCGCGAGAGCATTGGGCAGAATGCTCACCTCTGCATGCGGGCTCACCTTCGTTGCCGTCTCCGGATTCTGTGCGAAGGTGAAACTCGCACGGCGCCGCGCACGGCGGGCGGGTGGGAGCCGGGCGAGAATCGGTCGGGACGAGGCCCGAGCGACTTCCTCGAGGACTCCTCTGGCGCCCAGTTCCGGAAGCAGTCGCAGTGGTGCATTTACCGCCCCACCCACTGGGCCCCAGACAAGGGGTACGTCGAGGCTGGCGACACCCGCGCGCGTCCAGTAACTGGACAACGTCGCATGGTGGACGACGTCGAACCCCACACTCGCATCGAGTTCGCGCGCAAGCCGAGCCGCCTGTCTTTGCCACGCATCGTAATAGCGTTGGAAACCAACCATGCTCAGGTGCTCGAACAGGTCGCCCGTTACTCCAAACTCAAGAGGGTGAAGATGCATCCGACGGGTGACGTCGTTGTCCGGAAGGGCGCGACGGAGACCGGCAACCGCAGACGGGTTGGTTATGGCCCAAACCTCGTGCTTGCTGGCGGCGGCCAACAG
>JALZIO010000280.1 GCA_030860245.1 Actinomycetota bacterium
GCCTCTACCTGCTCGACCGCATCCTCGAGTGACCGTGCCCGCCGAGGCCCCTGTGCATAGGCCCGGTCGGCGTGCATGTGCAGATCGGCAAAGCCCGGCAGCAGAAGACGTGCAGGCTTTTCGAAACGCGACGGCGTGATCTTCTGAATCCGGCCCTCAGCTATGGCGACATCGAAAGCGCCATCGATTCCCGGCAGGGCGACACATTCGAACCTCACCGGCTCGGCGGACTCCGTTTTCGAAGTCAAACTCAGTCGTACAGAGTTGTTGTGACCGGCACGTCGGAGCCCTCCAGGCCGGCGCGCCGGACGATGTCGGCCGCCCGAGCCCGGGCCTCGATATGCAGAGCAGCCTCGTCGAGGGCAACGACCCGGTTGTCCCTGAACAGGCAGCGGCCGTCGACCCAGGTCTGGGCGATGGACGCGGGACTCACAGACCACGCGAGTGCCTGCACCGGGTCGCGGTAGGGAGTCCACTCGAAGTGGTCGAGATCGAAGAGCACGAAGTCGGCCTTCTTTCCGGCCTCGAGAGAACCGATCTCATGGTCCCATGCAAGGGCTCGGGCTCCCTCGATTGTCGCCATCCTGAGAGCCTTGTGCGCCCCCACCATATCTGGGTCGATGCGGGCGTCCTTGAACAAACCCGCCACCAAGTAGAGCTGTCGCATCAGGTTCAGGTTCCCGGCAGCCGCAACTCCGTCGGTGCCAAGCCCTACCCACATGCCCGCAGCCTGCATCTCCGGATACTTGCCGATGGCAGTTGCGCCTTTGGCAAGCTTGAGCGAGGTTGACGGGCAGAAAGCGACCGAGGTGCCGTGCTCTGCGAGAAGCTCCACTTCTTGGTCGGTCGCTGCGACCGCGTGGGCGAGCACCAGGTTGTCCCCGAGCCCGTCCAGACCGGCAATGCGAGTGATCGGCCGGCATCCGTAGCGCTTTTCAGACACACGGGCCTCTTCGATCGAGGAGGCGATGTGATAGGTGGTCCCCACCCCCAGGCGTTCGGCAAGGGCGCGCGCACCGATGTGCAGCTCTGGGCTGCACGGCTCCTTGCCTTCGATGTTGACCCAGCAGCGAATGCGCCCGCCGGCATAACCGTTCCACTGCCGCACGCAGTCTTCGAGGACCTCGAGTGCTGCGGTCGCGTTGTGGAAGAAGTGATGTTCGACCATTTCCTCGGACCACCCCGGCGGAAGGTGTTCGGGCTTTCGGTCGGCGGCATGGCGGCCGGTGATGCCGCGGATTCCGATCTCTCCTGCAGCGGTGGCGGTGACACCGGGATCGTTCTGGGCCCCCATGTCGAGGAAGCAGGTCGTGCCGCAGCGAAGCATCTCTGCAGTTCCGACAAGGACGCTGATGCGCTCATCCTCAGCGTTGACATGGGCGTAGAAGGGCTTCGCCCAATGGAACACCCAGGCCCGCGTCGCCAGGTTGTCCGGAAAAACGGCGCGCGAGAGAGTCTCCGACAGATGCACGTGAGCGTCGACGAACCCCGGTGTGGCGCCCAACCCCCGGCCGTCGACGACCTCATCGATCGAGTCGCCGGAGTAAGACCCGAGGATCTCTTCGGTTGTTCCAATGGCTTGGATACGGTCACTCTGCAGGAGGAGTGCGCCGTCGTGAATCTCCCGGTCGTGCTCGTCGACGGTAAGGATGAAGTCGAGGTGTTCGATCAGGGTTGTGCCGGAGGCGTTCGGGTTCACGATCCGTCCGCCGGACGAGTGACGCAGGCGGCATGGCCCGCAGAGTCGGGATCGACCGCCCCGTCTTCGAAGATGACACGTCCGCGGGACACGGTCATCACCGGCCAACCTTTCAACCTCATGCCCTCGTAGATGCAGGTGCCCTTGCCGTCGTGCACGACGTCCCTTTCTTCGTCGAGGTCAACAAGAACCAGATCCGCATCGGCGCCGGGTTGCAGCGTTCCCTTGCGCGGATAGAGGCCGAAGCGACGTGCCGGGGTATACGAGTTCATGGCCACGAGCTTGGTCAACGGCAGACCTCGCTTGTGCACCCCTTCGGATAGGAGCAGCGACAACTCCCATGGAAAGGAGACGATGCCGGGTTTCTCCGACCACAGATCCTTGCCCTCCTTTGGAAAGAAGGGCACGTGATCGGACCCGAGGCTTCGCACCCTCCCGTCGAAGATGCCGCGCCACAATCCTTCCAGCTCGTCTCGGTGGCGCAGCGGCGGCGAGATCTTCGCTCTCATATCGAGGTCCTCGTCGTAGGCAGTGCGGGTGAGGTAATGGGGACAGGTCTCGATGGTCACGTCCACGCCCCGGGCGCGAGCCGCCTCGGCGACCACAGGGCTTTGTCCGGCAGTCGTGTGAACCACGTACAGAGGGCAGCCGGTCAGCTCTGCCAGGAAGATCATCCGGGACACCGTTTCGACCTCGCAGAATGGCGGACGAGACTCCGAGTATGCAGCGAGGTCCTGACGGCCGGTCGCTTTGAGCTCGTCCTTCAACCATGTGGCGATGCCGGTGTTCTCGCAGTGAACCGACACGACACCGCCCTCGATGCCGGCGGCCGCGCGCATAGTCGCGTAGACCCAGCCGTCCGACGCGGGGACGATGCCGATTGGATTGTCGGGCTCGTAGCCGAAGTAGAGCTTGAACGAACGTACGCCGGTGTCCCGGACTATCTCGGGGATCTCATGGATGTGCTCTTCGCGCTGGATCCCGAAATGAAAACCGAAATCGATGTGAGCGTTGTCGGCACCCACCTTGGACCTTTCGCGATAGAAGGGAATGTAGGACGGCTCCTTTGTTCGGATGTACAGCAGGATCGTGGTCAGACCGCCGCGAGCCGCCGACGCCGTCTCGGTGCGCATGTCTTCGTCATACGGATAGTTGACGCCGAGGTGACAGTGGGGATCGATCACCCCCGGCATGAGGCAGCGGCTCTCCGCGTCGATCACACGCTCGCCGGCCGGCAGAGAGTCATCGGATCCGGCGGCGACGATCCGGCCGCCGAGCGAGGCCACACCTCCGCGGAACTGCCCCGCGTGGGTCACAACCTGCGCGTTCTTGATGACGAGATCTGCTTTCATCCCCGTTTCCTCTCGATGTCCTCGATGAGCCTTTTGATGCCGGTCCACTGACTGCTCCCGACCGTGACCGGCGCGCGCCGCCCCAACCCCCTCGCCCACACGGCCGTGAGGCCCAGCTCCTCTGCGGCTGCCAGGTCGACACCACCCGGTGGTGCGGCGAGATCCATCACCAGGGTGCCGGCCGGCAGCCTCTCGAGCAGCTCGCGCCCCACGATCGGGGCCGGCACGGTCGAAAAGAGCATGTCGAGCTGGGGTGCCAGCGCGGCCAGGTCCTCCAACGGCAACGGAGATGCACCCAGGGCGTAGGCGGCCGCCCGTTGAACCGGGTTGCGGGCTGCCGCATGGACCCGAGCCCCGAGAAGGACCAGTGTCCGGGTGAGCTGGGAGCCAATGTTGCCCTGACCTACGACGGCTACCGACGCCGCATGGATTGTGAGCTCTGTGTTTTCGATTGCCTTCTGCAACGCACCTTCGACTATTGCAGGCGCACGCAGGAGCATTAGCTCGGGGTCTCCCTCGTACTCGTGGAGGGGAATGCCGAAGGCGCCTGCTGCGGCTCTGAGGCGTTCGTCGGCAGACCCGAGGATGATGTGCGCGTCCTCGCCAAGCTCTGCCAGCAGCGCTTCATCGGGAATGATCCCGGGGCATTCGGGCGCGTACAGACTGCCATCGGCGGCTATGCCCGGAACGGGGAAGAGAGCGAAGTCGGCACCTCGCATGGATTGGGCGGCGTCCTGGGACATCTCTAACCCCCGCACGGCGGGACCGGGGAGTGGAAAGCCAAAGGCGCGGACCTGCGCTCCGGTGCCGGCCGCAAGCCGGGCGATCTCTTGCTCGCGATCATCGCCGCCGACGACGGCGATGATCAATGAGTCCCAACGGACGCTTCGTTCGTCCTTCATCCGTGCTCTCTCACCACGGCCAGCAACCCGTCGACGTCGAGGTCCTCGATGCCCATTCGATCCGCCGTGAGCCCGTTCGCCGCGAGCTCCTCTCCGGTGACGGCTTCGGCAACACGCAGCAGTGCAGGGGCAAGGGTCACGTCGACGTCGCCCATGCCGGCCAGAGCGATCAGAGGCACCAGGCCGTAGCCGAAATCCTCCCGATAGTAGCGATGGCTCAAGGAGGCGGGAGCCCTGATGCGAGCGTTGGCCTCCCCTCGAGCGATGGCCGAACCGACGTCTCCGGCGTGCGCGTCGGATGATCCCACCGTACCGACGGCCGCCATCTCTTCGATTAGGGCGGGCAGAGCGTGGCCGAAGGAGCGTGCGACTGCCAGACGCTCGGCATCGAGGAGCTCGATGACGCGCGCAACCCCCGGAGTCATTGCGTCGACGTAGAAGAGGAAGTCCCCCTTTGTCGCTTCGACCCATGCGGCGGCGAGAACGGCGCCCGGTGGATGAAGAACCATATTGACGTTGGCCAACCCGGTCGCCAGCACGTCCGGCGCCGGCGTTGCCGAGGCCCACAGCGCCGAGGCGAAGCTCAAAGCCTGCTCATGACCGGGGAGGCAGGCGGCGTGAACTCTTCCCGCGACCCCCGAGATCGTGATGGACCCAAGCGTTTGCTTGCGGGCGACGTATGTCAGCGTAGACAACTCGGCGATGGGAGGAGGCGCCGAACCGCTCCGGGCAAAGACCTTGCGCCAGTGCAGCGCGCCACCGGTGTGACCCGGGTTCAAGATCACCGGTAGCGTGCAACCCAGCATGGCCAGAGCTCTCGCCACGTGCTCGTGCGCGAGCGCGGGAAGGGTCACGACTACAACCTCCGCGCCCGCAAGCACATGGGCCAGGTCGTTGTCGATGCAGGCGATCTCGGCATCGCCGTCGCCGAGGACCCCTTCGTACTTGATCCCCTTGGCCGCCTTGAGTGGTTCGAGCGTCTCTTGGGACCTGTTCCACAGGCGAATGTCGTGGCCCCGCCGGGTGAGATCGACTGCTGCCGACAACCCGCCCGCCCCCGCTCCCAACACCGCTACACGGCTCATTGTGCGTAGTGTCTGATCTTGCCTTGGTCGACCTCGACTCCAAGTCCCGGGCCCTCCGGCACGAGGACGTGGCCCTCGGCAAAGACGAACGATTCCGAGACGATGTCATCTGTGTAATAGATGCCGGCAATCTCAGGACCAGGCTCGCCGAGCGGTTTCGTAACGGGGCAGACACTGGGGAGAACCGCATTGCCCAGTGCGGCGCCCAGATGCAGGTTGGCTGCATTGCCGATTCCCATCTCGATCGAGCCGCCGATATCGCAGTACAGCCCGAGCGTCTCTGCAACTTCGGCCTGACGCCTGGCGCGATAGAGCCCGCCCGGCTTGGTCACGTAGCATGAGAAGCAGGCGGCGGCGTCGAGCTCGGCCAGTTCGACGATATCCTCTGCCGTCCACGCAGACT
>JALZIO010000005.1 GCA_030860245.1 Actinomycetota bacterium
TTGGACGTACCGCGCCGGTGGTACACGCGAGTGGTGGATAGTCGGATGGGAGGACAGGGGATCGGTTCGAGTGACTATCGGCCGGCTCAGGCCGTGCGCCCGGTGAGCCCTATGGGAGTGGAAAATGGGGAGGGCGATATCTCAGAATAGGGAACTGCTCCCGACGGCGACCGTCACTCGGCCGTGTACGGTCTGGACGCGAGTGGAACGAGAAGGCTGGTCGGGCCCCCGTGCAGGCCATCTAAGATTCCGGATCGTGAAATAAGGACTCTCTCCGACCCGTTGCTGACTAAGGTCCACGAACTCGGGCAGCGGGGCAAGGAAATCTCAAGGGGCCGATGAGTTTTGCTCGGCCCGGCAGTCTGAACAGGAGATCTACGCCAAGAGGAAGGGAAGGCCATTGACCGACATGATTCGTACCAAGGGTCTGGTTAAGCGCTACGGCGACGTGACGGCGCTCGACGGCCTCGATCTGAACGTTCCACAGGGAACGGTTCTGGGGTTGCTGGGTCCTAACGGCGCCGGGAAGACGACTGCGGTTCGGATTCTCACCACGCTGCTCAATCCTGATGAGGGCACGGTCGAGGTAGCCGGACTGGACGTGTGCGCCGAGCCGGTCAAGGTTCGGAGGCGGATCGGACTATCCGGTCAATCCGCCGCCGTCGACGAGCATCTGACCGGTTACGAGAACCTCGACATGGTGGGCCGTCTCTACCATCTCGGAAAGCGACCCTCTCAGGAGCGCGCGCGCGAGCTGCTGGAACGATTCGACCTGGTGGAAGCCGGCGATCGCCCGACCAAGACCTATTCCGGAGGCATGCGGCGGCGACTCGACCTGGCCGCGGCCCTCGTTGCCAAGCCCGAGGTCATCTTCCTCGACGAGCCGACGACGGGGCTCGATCCTCGGAGTCGCGTCCAGATGTGGGGCACGATCCAGGAGCTCGTGCGCGGTGGATCCACCGTTCTCCTGACGACCCAATACATGGAGGAGGCCGAGCGACTGACCGACGACATCGTCGTTATCGATCGAGGTCACAAGATCGCCCACGGGACCTCCGATGAGCTGAAGGCGCAGGTGGGCGGTGAGCGGGTCGAGACCGTGCTGGCGAGCTCCGACGACATGGCACCGGCACAGACGATTCTCGCCCACTTCTGCGCAGGCGACGAGATTCAGGTCGACGAGCAGACCCGCAAGCTCACGGTGGCGGTCACCGGCGGCGTGGACGTTCTCAGGAATATTCTTCAGCGGCTCGCCGACGCGAACATCGCGGTCGCCGACATCGGCTTGCGTCGCCCCACCCTGGACGACGTGTTCCTGTCGCTCACCGGGCACGTGGCCGAGGAGGTCGCGCAGAACGGCGAGGCCGAAGGCGCCGAGCAGGAGACCAGAGAGAAGGAGGCCGTGCGATGAACCAGGTGGCCATGGCATTCGCCGACAGCGGCGTGGTCGCGAAGCGCAACCTGATCAAGATCAAGCGGATCCCCGAGCTCCTGATCTGGACCCTCATGTCCCCGATCATGTTCGTCGTGCTGTTCGGGTATGTGTTCGGCGGCTCGATCCCTATCGAAGGAGCCTCCTACCGCGAGTATCTGATTGCAGGAGTCTTCGTCCAGACGGTGATCTTCGGCTCGACCTACACGGGGGCCGGCCTGGCCGAGGACATGACCAAGGGCATCATCGACCGCTTCCGCTCGCTGCCCATGGCGCGCAGCGCCGTCCTCGCGGGTCGCACCGCAAGCGATATCGCCTACAACTCAGCCTCGATTCTCGTCATGTCTCTCACCGGCTTGGTCGTGGGCTGGAGGATCCGGACCGACGCGCTCGACGCCATCGGCGGCTTCCTGCTGCTGTTGCTCTTTGCCTACTCGTTCTCCTGGATCATGGCCTACTTCGGGCTGAAGGTATCGAGCGTCGAGGTCATCAACAACGCCTCGTTCATGTTCATCTTCCCGTTGACGTTCATCGCCAATACCTTCGTGGACATCAACTTCCTGCCGGGCCCGCTGAAGACCTTCGCGGAGTGGAACCCAATCTCGGCCGTGGCTCAGGCGGTGCGCGAGGCATTCGGGAACACTGGCACCGGAACAGTGCCGGACGTGTGGTCGCTGCAGAATCCGGTCATGTACTCGCTCATCTGGATCGTCATCATCCTGGCGGTCTTCATTCCGCTTTCGACCCGGCAGTACAAGCGAGCCGCGAGCCGCTAGCGAAACTTGTCCGGGACGGACGGGCGCGGTCATGCAGGCCGCGCCGTCCGCCCGGCCCACTCGCTAGGCCTCCAGGGCCTCGTAGGCGAGGTTGACCGACGCCGAGTAGGCGAAGTGCCGAAAGGCATCGAGCGAGAGTTCCTTGCCTCCCCACTGCGTGGGTGGAGGAGCGATGTCGAGCGACGGCAGCATGACGAGCGCGCTTCCCCAGACCATCGCGAAATGCACGAGGGTCGCCGGCGCGCCTCTCAGTCCAAGGCTACCCAGCACTCCTCTCGCGGCACCCCACGCGGTCCCGTAGGCCCAGTGCGAGGCGTTCGACAACTTCTGCTCGCCTTTCTCGGAGGTTGGCTCGACCTCGAGGACCTTGCCCATCGCATCCGCCGGCGCGGTGCTGTCCTCTTTGCCGAGCAGCTTGCCCTCGGCCACCGTGATTGCCGTTATGACAACCGTGCCGGCCGCGCCCGCGACGAGGCCTCTGCCGATAGAGGTGAACACATTTCCTAGACCCATCTTGCCTCATTTCATTTCACCGAGGATTCCCACAGTTATCGAGTAGGTGAACTACCCGAGGTAAGCGGTGCTCAATCCGTGCCCTTGACGCAGCCGTTGAGGGGAGTAGAACGGAGGGACCAATGAAAGGAGAAACCATGTTCGTGCAGGTGATCCAGGGCCGCGCAACCGACCCCGCCGGTCTGAAGAAGCAGTGGGACAGATGGGATCAGGAGATCAAACCTTCGGTGAACGGCTACCTGGGGGGCACCGCGGGTGTCACGCCCGATGGGGAGTTCATCGCGCTGGCCCGGTTCGAGAATGAGGAGGCCGCCCGCGCCAACAGCGACAGCGCCGCGCAGAGCGCGTGGTGGGAGGAGACCTCGAAGTATCTGAGCGACCCGCTGTTCCACGACTGCACCGAGGTCGACGTGATGAACGACGGTGGGTCCGACGACGCCGGCTTCGTGCAGGTGATCCAGGGCAAGGTGACCGACATCGCCAAGTCGAGAGCGCTCGACGCTAAGATGCAGGATGGGATGAACGAGGCCCGACCCGATGTGATCGGGGGAATCACCGCCTGGCATCCGCAGAACGGACGATTTACGAGCTCTATCTACTTCACGACCGAGGCCGAGGCGCGCGCCAAGGAGAAGGAGATGGATTCACTCGAGGGATTCGAGGAGTTCATGACCGAGTACCAGGCGATCTCCGACGGAGAGCCCAAGTACCTGGACCTTACGGACCCCTGGATGTCGAGCAAGTGATCGGCACGCTTAGATAGCGACTCGCTCCAGCGTCACCAGCGTGATGTCATCCTCTTGCTCCCAATCTGGGCCGGTGAAGCTTTCGAGCTCGGCCAGCAACGCTTCGATCAGGTCGTCCTCGCGACGGCAGTTCTCCATCACCTTGATGACTCGAGGGAACCCGAACATGTCGCCGTTGGAACTGTGGGCCTCGGCAAGCCCGTCGCTGTGCAGGAGCATGCGCGTGCCTGGTGGCACTACCGCGTCCTTCAACTCGTAGCTGGAGCCGGGCATCAGGCCGAGGGGCATCCCGACGGCCCTGAGATCGGAGACACCATTCCCCGACGACAGGTAGGGGAGATTGTGCCCGGCGTTCGCGAACCGTAGCCGACCGGTTGCCGGATCAAGCACCATATAGAGGCACGTCACGAACATCATCTCCGGTGTGTTGAGGACGAGCACCTCGTTCATCCTCTCGAGCGCCGACGAAGGAGACGCGACCCTGGGAGCTTCGGCCCCCAGCAACCCCTGTGTCGTCGCCATCACGAGAGCAGCGGGCGCGCCCTTGTCGGTGACGTCGCCGATCGCTATGCCCATCTCTCCGGTTGGTAGCTCTACGAAACTGTAGAAATCGCCGCCGACTTCGCGCGCCGAACGGTAGAAGGCAGCGACGCGCCAGCCGGGGAGTTCCGGGAGCTCATCCGGCAGGAACTGCTCCTGCACGAGACGAGCGACTTTCAGCTCTTGAGCAACGCGCTCGCTCTCGTCCTCGGCGCGCTGTAGTCGCTCGCCCACCTCGGCCGCGTAGGCTCGCCGCCCTCGAACGAATGAACCAAACAGCACGATCACGGCGAAGAATGCGCCATCGCGCAACGTGTCGTTGATGACTTGGGTCACGGGGACCGTTTCGGCGAACAGCCCGTACAGGAAGGGGCCGCCCACCCAGAGCACACTGATCGTCACAGGCCAGCCCAGACTCCCCGCTGCGGCGGCAGTGTAGAGCGGTACCGCGAACGGAACGGCGGGGACGAAACCAGGGTAGTTGAGGTTGAAGTAGACCGAGAGGACGACCGCGGTGGCCAGGAGCGTTCCCACCGGCCAACGTCGTCGGCCGAAGAGCAGGACCGCCATCAGCAGCCCCAGCCCATAGGCCAGGGCATCGGGATCGCGTGTGCCGGGGTCGCGCGCAGCGGAGATCGTGATCGAGATCGCAGCCCAGACAACAAGGACGAGAGCAACATCGATCACCAGCGGATTCAAGCGCCCGATACGTGCTCGCAACCGAACTCCCTTTGAAACGTCGGTTCGCTCCCGTCATGACCATTCTGGGATAGGAGCCGCCAAGCTCCGGATTGTCTCACGAGCGCGGGCCTGAATAGGGCCATCAGCGTCAGGCCCTGCGCAGGGAACGGGAGCGTGGTCGCCGCGCATCGCGTCGCGACCTCGGCGCCCGAATGATCGGTCTCCG
>JALZIO010000006.1 GCA_030860245.1 Actinomycetota bacterium
CCCCCGGACGATCTCGACCCCGTTGCGGAGCCAATCGAGACCCTGGGCGGGATCCTCGACCAGGGTCCCCACCGCATGGGCGGCCTTCCGCACGCCTGCTCCGAGACTTCGCATCCTTTGGCCACCCCTCACATAGGACGGCGGCTCGCCGGGCGCCGCCGCCGAAGACGGGTCTAGCGCGTCTCCTTGTGGGCGGTATGCCCCCGGCACCAGCGGCAATACTTCTTGAGCTCGATGCGGTCGCGGTTGTTCTGGCGGTTCTTCTCGGTGATGTAGTTGCGCCTTTTACAGTCGCCGCACTCGAGCGTCACGTGGACGCGCCGGTCACTCGCCAAGCTCTCTTCTCCCCAGATTCAGTCCGAAGTTGAGAAGTCAGTATAGCGAGAGGCGGCGGGCCGCTCAGGTCCGGCGGCGCCTGGACAACGATCGCCGCCACGGCCACCGGGGGCCCCAGTCCATGCGCGGGTAGGGGGCAAACGAGGCGATGGGATCTGTGCCGAGGCGGTCCCCGTTCCCCTCCTCCCACAGGGCGCCGAACCGGCCGAGCGGGGCGACGCCAAGACGTTCGGGAGGCGGCGGCGGCGGGCTGGTGCTCGATACGGCTGTGGCCCCGTCGATCTGCCCCGACTGGTCCCCGAAGGTGCCGGGCGATGCAACCGGGGCAACGAGCTTGACCGAGTGGCCCAGCCGGCAGAACCCGTCAGCGGTGGCCACCTCGGCTGAGCAGCGAGGGCAATAGCGAAGGGTCATTGCCTTCTCTTCGGCCGCTGGACGAGGGTGGTTGAGCCCGCAGTCCGAAAGTGACGACCCTGCACGGAAACGAGTCGAGCGGCGGGTGGTAGCGGCGGGTGGACTCGAACCACCGACTCGGCGATTATGAGCCGCCTGCTCTGCCCCTGAGCTACGCCGCCTCGGGCAAATCGAGGATCTTCCCTCCGGGCCCCGGACTTCGGGGAGCCTCGTCACCGCCATGATATCTAGGATCCTCGCCCCGGGCCCGCCGGGCCAAGCACATTGTTCCCTGGCCCAAATTCGGACGGCCGCGGAGCGTAGCCCCTAGATTGCTTATTGTAATGGCCCGTGAAGGGACGGCAACTTATCGAGGAGGGCGCGTGCGGGGGCTAGAGGCACCTGTAAGGCTGGTGATCCTCCTGACGGTGGCAGCCGGCGGGCTGTGGCTGGCAATGACGCCAGAGGCCGGACAGAGCTCCGATGCGGCGGCGCCCGACCGGGCCCAAACCAGCGCTCAGCCCCCTGGGAATCAAACAGGTGAGCACCTTCCCCCCACACCCAAGCCGGCCGGGTCGCCCACGGCGGTTACGCCTCGGAGGTTCACACCTCGTGCGCCCTATATGAAGGAGGCGTGCGAGCTGCCCGGGCAATGGGCCTTGGAGACCTATCGAGGGTGGCGCCCCGGCTTGTCGAGGTCAACCGACCTGATCACCATCCCGGCTCCACGCAATTACATGGGCACCTGGTACACGACCAGCCACGCCGGCCCCTATGGCTATCTTCAAAAGGTCCCACTCGTCTTATACGGGCCCGGCTTCATCAGGAGCTTAGGCGATGGCGGGCACCAGGGTGGCGTCTCGTTGGCGGACGTTGCACCCACACTCGCCCGGCTGCTCGGGCTGGAGATGCCTCAGGCCACGGGTACGCCCATCCCCGGGATCCTAAAGACGGAGGCCGTGACGTCCCCAAAGCTGATTCTCACCGTAACGATCGACGGCGGAGGTTGGAACGTCCTCAATCGGTGGCCGGACGCCTGGCCCCGGCTCAGAAAGCTCATGTCCAAAGGGACAAGCCTGCAGGGAGTCAGGGTGGGGTCATCGCCGTCGGTCACCCCACCGATTCACGCCAACCTCTCCACCGGGGCCTGGCCGCGTCGCCACGGGGTCCCCGCGATCGTCCTGCGTTCGGACGGAGGTGAGATCACCGGGGCCTTCCGAGACTTCGACAACGAAAAGGTCATTCCACTCGACCCCAACAGAAACCTGCGCGCACCAACGATAGGGGACCTTTGGGACAAGGCGATGGGCAACCGTCCGAAAGTTGGACTGATCGCTGCGGGCAACTATCCCCTGGGGATGTTGGGACACGGGGCCGCCCTGCCCGGAGGTGACAGAGATTTCGCCGCACTGCTCGCGGCACGCGGCCGCTTCACCACGGATCGCAGGTTCTACTCACTCCCGGCGTATGTCAACGCCGGCGGAGATCCCCTCCCGATGTACCAAGACACTCTGGATCGCTTCGACGGACAGGCCGACGGGCTATGGCAGGGACACGCACTGGATGAGTTAACGGCGGCCCAGAGCCCGGTGCTCGGTCCATGGCAGACGCACATCGCTTTGAACGTCTTGCGCCGTGAGAAATACGGGCGAGACGACGTTACAGATCTTTTCTACGTCCACTACAAGTCCCCCGATCACGCCGGCCACAAGTGGAACATGATCTCTCCGGAGATGAACGATGTCCTTCAATCCGTCGATGCAGGCATAGGAGAGCTGGTGGACTGGCTGAACCACTCGGTAGGCCGTGACGACTACGTTCTCCTCGTAACGGCGGACCACGGCCAGACACCTCTGCAAGCCGGCGGTTGGCCGATCAGTCAGAACGAGCTCTTTGCAGATATCGAGAGCCGCTTCGACCACGTTGAGGACGGTGACACCATCATAAAGAGCAGCTCGGCGAACGTCCTGTTCACGGACAAAGCCGAGATGAAGGTCAATGAAGTGTCGCCGGAGGAAATAGCTTCGTGGCTAAGCCGGTACACAATCGCAGACAACCTGTCCTTCGGGTCAAGCCTGCCCGAGGGCTACGCGGACCGCGGGGATGACCTTGTCTACAGCGCAGCTTTTCCGGGGAGAGCTGTGACAAGGGTGGCCATGTGCACGGGCGCGCTCCCCTCGTAAACCAAAGGCGGCGAGGATCCCGTCGAATGTGTTTTGGTCAGAACTCGGTTGTTCCGGTCGTCTTGAGGTCGATGCCGCTGACACCCTCGAGAGCTCGAGATAGTTCCTCGAGGCAGGGACGATCACCCGGGTCGAGGGCAAGGCAGTGGTCCACCGCCTCGGTTAACGCGCGCGGGACGCGTCGCCGGGTAGCCAGGGATGGCGGTGGTTCTGTGATCGGCGCGGAGGGTAGATCAGAAGATGAGCTGGTGGCATCTCGCCCTGGAGAGGAGTCATCGGCGTCGGGATCCTCGAAGGGCAGCCACCCTGTGGCAGCCTCGAACATGACGATTCCAATCCCCCAGACATCGGCCGGCGCAGCCAGGGGGCGACCGTCGATCTGCTCGGGCGACATGTAGCCGTTCGTCCCCACTCCCGGACGGGCGCGACCCGGTCGTCTCGTCACACTGAGATCGAGGACCTTCGCCATCCCGCCTTCGGACACGATGTTCGAAGGCTTGAGGTCAAGATGCAGCCATCCATGCTCGTGGAGGTAAGCGATCGCCGAACAGAGCTGTTGCCCGAGAAGGGCGACATCGGCTATGCGCAATCGCTCCAAACGGTCCATCGCGTGAGCGAGCGTCTCCCCGGTGAGCGTCTCCAGAACCACGATAGGTCGCGGCTCGTGGATGGTTTCGTAAGAACGCACAATGTGTGGGTGCGTGAACCGGGCCAACAATCGTCCCTCTCGAAGGAGGCGCTGTCGGGCAGAGCCCTCATACGGCGGGTGACCGCTCATCGTCTTGGCGATGCAACGGCATCGACGCTGACGGCTCCAAACGTCGTAGACCTCGTGTTTACGACCTCTGTCGAACATCCGGACGACCTCATAATCAGAGGCGAGGAGCGTACCCGGACGGAGTGTGGCTTCGGATGGCTCTTTCATTCAACTTTCGCCACTTGAGCATCCGGCACGATAGTGGGCGGAGCGCCACTTTGCGCCGTTTCGGCCTGTAGCCGGTAAAGACGCGCATACGAGCCCTCGAGCGCGACAAGTTCGTGGTGGGTGCCCTGCTCGACAATGCGACCGTCCTCGAGGACGACGATCAGATCTGCTTTCCGCACTGTCATCAGGTTGTGAGTGATCAGCACGATCGTACGGCCATCCAGGTAGGTCCTGAAGCCGGTCATGAGATCGTCGGTGGCATTCGCGTCGAGCCCGACGGAAGGCTCGTCCAGAACCATGACCGGAGCGTTACGCAGGAGAGTTCGAGCGATCGCTATCCTCTGGCGTTGACCGCCGGAGAGGTTCCGTCCTTTCTGGCCGACCTTGGTGTCATAGCCTTGCGGCTGAGCAACGATGAAGTCGTGGGCGCGCGCGGCGCGAGCGACCTCTTCTACATCGGCCTCGGTGGCATTGGGGCCCCCAAATAGGATGTTGTCTCGAATGGTGCCGTCGAACAGCATTGCTTCCTGGAATAGCACGCTTACGTTGTCCCGGAGAGAGGCAAGGGTGAGACCCCTTAGGTCGCTGTCGTCCAGCCGTATCACGCCGGAGCTGGGATCCGAGAAACGGACCAGCAGCTTCGCCAGGGTTGACTTTCCGGCGCCGCTCGGGCCGACCACAGCGACAAGTTGACCGGGACCAACAGTCAACGAGACATCCTCCAGCGCATGACTTTCGGCCCCTGGGTAGCGAAAAGACACCGATTCGAGCGAGATCCAACCCTGCGCCCGGGACAGCGAACGGGCATCGGACTCCTCGGTAACTCCCTGTTCTAGATCGAACAACTCGATCACGCGTTCGGCTCCCGCCGAAGCCGAATAGATGACGGAACTCAACGTTGTCAGATCACTCAACGGCCGGTACAACTGCGTCAGGTACGTGAGGAAGGCCAGCAAGCCTCCGAGAGTCAGCCGTTCTGCTGCCAGCGCCCACACGCCCATGCCGACGACGGAAAGAGCGGTAATGAGCTCTATGAGATGTATGAGCGGCGAAAGGAACGCCTCACCCCTGGTACCGGCAAGTCCGGCGGTGACAACGGCCTCGTTCTCGGATGAGTAGCGTTGCTGCTGCGCTGCCTGCTGGTTCGAGGTCTGTACGAGCGCCAGGTTGGTCAGGCTTTCCTCGGTGACGGTGGCCAACGAGCCACTGCGGCGGCGGCGCTCCCGTGCGGCGCGCCTGATCAATCGGGCAAGTGCTCTCCCCAATCCCATAAACGGCGGCACGACGGCGAGGGAGAACAGCGCCAGCAATGGATCGATAAGCAACATCGCTCCGCCGAAGAACAGAATCTTGAGGACGGCGGAAGCAACATCGGTAATGCCCCACAGAACGAAGCTCTCCACAGTGCCGATGTCGCTGGTGAAACGCGACAGGATGTCTCCCAGCTTTCGCTGCTGTAGAGCGTCCGGATCAAGGCGGAGAATGTGCTGGAACAGGCGGCCGCGCAGGCCCAGGAGAAAGCGTTCGCCCACCCACGAGGTGAGGTACTCGTTAAGGTAGGAAACCGATCCTGAAAGCAGGTTGAGGCCAATGTACAGCCCTGCTATCAACGGGAGTGCAGAGAGGTCTCGCGGGACAAGAACATCATCGACGACAAGCTGAAAGAGCCAGATCTCGGCGGTTTCGATGGCCGGGAGCAGCCCTACGAGCACGAGGCTTACAAAGAGCCACTTGCGAAAAGGGCGAGCGTACGGCCAGAACCGATTGAAGATCTCCCGAACCGGCACGGGCGGAGCCGCCGGCACGAGCCCAAGCCCCTCCCCGACCGGCGAGAACAGCAACCGTAAGCGGGCGTTCAGACGACGCAACGGCATCCCTTTCGGTGTGAACACCAAGGCGCACGGCCCGCTTGTTTCCGGGCCGTGCGCTCAACTCTCAGTTTAGCCCGCGCCCTTACTACGTAGTGCGACGACGGCGGCGACAACGGCGGCGACGGCGGCGACTCTTGAAGCGTCTGCACCCACGCCTTCTCCCGGACGATGAATCATCGCCGGCGGCCGCCATGGCCGGTGATACGGCAGAGAACAAGCCGGATCGTGCCATGTGATAGTCCCTCCTCTCCCAAGATCGACTATGTAACTTCGCATCAACAGACGGGGACTCTTTCGCTTGCAACCCGCCTTCCCACGCCTGTTACACATCACTCTGCCCGGCGAACATGAGGTGACAATGAGAAGGCCATGAGAAATCTCTTAGGCAATGAAGGCGATGGGGTACCTCGCGAGCGCTATCGTCCCGCAGCCCCGAAGTCGGCACGGCCTATCCGGCTCTTGCGGCGACAGACCTTGCCCCACCTTGACCGGCCGAAGCGGGGCAAGCGAAAAGGCGGCCTTCACCTGCGGCCTGGTTGGAGCCCCCTCACGGAATCGAACCGTGGACCTTCTCCTTACCATGGAGACGCTCTGCCGTCTGAGCTAAGGGGGCGTTGTGGCGTGCAGCCGTCGAGAGCCTACCAGCGCCTCCCGACGGGTTCGGGACCGGGCTCCGCCCGCTATACAAGGAGGGCGCGCGACCACCCAGGACTCTTTTTCAGCATAGATCGGCGGGTAACGTGTCCCTCCGCGCCAACCAAGGAGGAGCCATGCAAGTCAATCGCCCTGATGAACCTGCCTATGCGGGCGGCGCCACCTTTCAGAAGCTGCCGCTCGTGCTCGATGCCAAGGATCTCGAGGGCGCCGACGTCGCCATCCTCGGCGCGCCGATGGACGACCTCGTCAGCAACCGACCGGGGACGCGCTTCGGACCGCGCGCCATCCGCCTCGCGTGGGACGGCGGTGGCCCGCCGGAGGCCTACAACATAAACCTGGGCGTCGATCCATTCGCAGAGCTCACCGTCGTCGATCACGGAGACGCCTCCGTGGTGCCCGGCAACCCGGTCGACAGCCATGCGGGCATCAACGAGGCGGTGGCGAGGATCGTTGCGGCCGGTGCAGTCCCGATCGTGCTCGGCGGAGATCACTCGATCGCCTATCCCGACATCTCGGCGGTCGCAGCCAACTACGGCCCGGGCGAGCTGACCGTAGTGCAGTTCGACACCCACGCGGACACCGCAACTGAAATCTGGGGAGTGAAGTATTCGCACGGAAGCCCATTCCGTCACCTGGTCGACGAAAAGATCCTGCAGGGCGACCGGTTGATTCAGGTAGGGCTGAGAGGTTATTGGCCGCTGCCGGAAGAGTTCAGTTGGATGCGCTCGAACGGCGTCCGCTGGCACCGCATGGAGGAGATTGCAGAACTCGGCATCCAGGCCATGGTGGAGCACGCGTTGGAGGAGATCCCCGACGACACCCACCTCTTCCTTTCGGTGGATGTCGATGCGCTGGACCCGGCGTTCGCACCGGGAACCGGCACGCCCGAACCCGGAGGGATGACATCGCACGAGCTGCTGAGCGCAGTCCAGAAGCTGGTGCTGGCAAGGGGTCTGGCCGGGATGGAGGTGGTCGAGGTTTCGCCTCCATACGATCCCGCCAATATAACGGCGACGGTGGCGCATCGAGTCGTTCTCGAAGCACTGTCGGCCCTTGCGTTACACCGTGGTCACAAATCACCGGCTCCGGAGAACCCGTGATCAAATCATCGCGTCTTCGAGTGCCCGAACCACTTCTGCATACAGCGCGTCGGCCTCCTCGGTTGAATCTCCGATGCAGGTAGCGCCAACCTTGCCGTATTTCTCGAGCGCCCCGAGGAGATGCAGCAGCACGCCGGTGTAGCTTGTGCGGTTGTAGCCGAGAGCCCGGCGATCGAGCGCGCCGATGGCCTCCGATGCCGAAAGTCCGATCAGGTTACTGGACTTCAAGTTGTCGGTCGCCACATAGAACTTGGCGCGCCCTCCTGCTAGGAGGTCCCCTGAGCCGACGTCGTAGCGCCCGTCGGTCACTCTCGAGGCCATGTAGAAGGGGTGTGAGGTGCCGCCCATTCGCAGATTGATCTCCGAAACGTAGATCCGCCGCTCAGCGCCGGCGGGAACGACGATGAAGTCGATGCCGAAAGGACCGATTACACCCCTTTTCGCCAGCGCCTCGCCTATGCGACGGGCGTGCTCCTGTATCGAAATCCGATATGGGCGCCCCGCCGGAAACCGGCAACCAAGATAGACCTGATCCTCGAGTCCGCCGAGGATCTGGTCATGAGTGGAAAGCATCTCGAGCTGGTGGTCCTGAGTTATCTTCATCTGCACGCTCGGCGAGAGCACGCCGGGTGAACGCACGAGCTCCTCGACAACCGCACCCTCGCGGATGACCGACTCCTCGAAGCTCGCCCATGATTCCTCGCTCGCACAGTAGATTATGCGGGAGCCGCCCAGAGGAGCGGTCAGATCGTCGAGGTCGACAATGGCATTTCCCTGTCCCGAAAATCCGTTGTTCAGCTTTATGACTGCACTCGCGCCGGCAGGCAGAACACCTTTCAAACCGAACAGCGCGCTTTCTACTTCCTCAACCGAGGTGAGATCTTCCGCCCCGCGCAAGACCGGTACGCCGGCCTCCCTGGCGATGTTCCGGGAGCCGCTCTTCGACCCGAGCGGGATTAGGTCTGGATGAGGGCCGTATATCGGAGTCTCGATGATGCGCGCCACCTCCGCTTCCAGACTTGTGACGTTGAACGGCCAGATAAAGGAGCGTGGTGCTGTGGACACGAGTGAGCGTATGTGCGCAAGGACCTCCGGCCGTTCGAGCAGCTTCTCCGACAATGGTCCGGGCACGGCATCGTCCAACGACACGAGATGTAGCCGTCTACGCGCGTCGATGGGATCATCGAGGAACCCGAGGTAGTAGTCGACGATTGCCGGATCGATGTGGACCGAGCTCACATATACGATGACGATGCCGGGATCGGCGAGCTCGAGCAACCAACAGAGCATTCGTTCCTCGTAGTGTTGGATGCCAACGATCTTGCGCAGCTCCCTCACCGGAAATGTAAGAGACGGCAGAAGTACCATCGTGGTGCTCATCTGAGTTCGTACCCGGTCATGACGTTAGTCTAGAAAAGAGGTCAAACGATAGCAGCGGAGCTAAAGGGACGGGTTATGAGAGCAGAGACGGATGAGCTCGCTGCTGTTGCCGAATGGCTCGGGCGAGCTGAAAAGGTCACCGCACTGACCGGTGCCGGTATCTCGACCGAATCGGGCATCCCCGACTTCCGAGGGCCTAACGGTTTGTGGACGAAAAATCCCGCCGCGCAGCGACAAGCCACAATCCAGCATTACATGGCAAGCAAGGAGGCGCGGGTAGAAGCGTGGAGGATGCGCTCCGAGCACCCGTCCCGGACGGTCGACCCCAACGCGGGCCACGTCGCGCTCGCCGAGCTGGAACGCAAGGGGAGTTTGAACACCCTGATCACCCAGAACATCGACAGCTTGCATCTAAGGGCCGGTAGCTCGGCGAGCAGCATCATCGAGATCCACGGCGCTCTGCGAGACGTCGTCTGCATGAGCTGTGGGGAACGCAGGTCGATGGAGACAGCCCTTGAAAGGGTGCGGGCAGGTGAAGAAGATCCTCCCTGCACGGCGTGCGGAGGGGTCCTGAAATCGGCGACGATCTCATTCGGGCAGCCGCTCGTGCCGGAGATTCTCGAGGAGGCTCAGACAGCCGCCTCGGCGTGCGATGTCTTCCTCGCGATCGGAACATCCCTGTCGGTGTTTCCTGCGGCCTATCTGCCGCAGCGGGCGCTGGGGGCCGGCGCAAAGCTCGTGATCGTCAATGCGGAGCCCACGCGTTACGACGGAAGGGCTCACGCCGTGCTCAGAGGCCCGATCGGTCGCACCCTCACATCGCTGGTCACTCTGGTCTGACCGGCGGCCATTCCATCGGCGCGGGTACAACCCGTGGCGGGAAGAGGATTCGAACCTCTGAAGGCATTAGCCGGCGATTTTACAGACCGCTCCCTTTGGCCGCTCGGGCATCCCGCCTTGCAGCGCGGACAAGAATACTGCCAGGCGCGTGGCCTTTAGGGTGGGGCACGTGCCGGCCGATCCCACCTGTGTTCTGTTTGCGGCGGGACGCGGGGAGCGTCTGAGGCCCCTTACCGATCGCCTTCCAAAGCCGTGCATGCCCCTGCTCGATATTCCGCTGGCCGCCTGGGGGCTCGACGCGCTTCTGTCCCACGGCGCAGGCCCTGTCGTCGTCAACACCGCCCATCGTGCGGCTCAGGTCGCCGCCGAGCTCAAGCCGTTCGCCGGCGACGCCCGGTTCGTGGTCGAAGAGCCCCATCCGTACGGCACGGCGGGCACGCTCGCAGCTCTCCGGGAGGACCTCGGTGACCGGGTGCTGACATGGAACGCCGACGAGCTTACCGACCTCGACCCAGCCGACCTGGTGGACACGCACGAACGGCTCGGTGCGCCGGCCACCCTCGCCGTGATCCCAGTGAGCACCGGCGCCGACCTCGAGCTGACCGGGGACGAGGCGGTTGGCTTCGTCGACCGGCGGGCGCGTCCCGCCTCGCCGGGCGCTCAGTTCATCGGAGTTGCGATGTTCGACCGTGCGGTGCTCGACCTCCT
>JALZIO010000007.1 GCA_030860245.1 Actinomycetota bacterium
AACCGTGGACCTTCTCCTTACCATGGAGACGCTCTGCCGTCTGAGCTAAGGGGGCGCAGCCGGGATCCAAAACAGGATCCGCACAATGATACCGAACCGCGGGCCGCCGACTGCCCGGCGAGCGACGCGTAAGCCTCGCTTCCTAAAAACGAAGTTGCGCGTGACCGCCCACCATCAAGCTCGCGAGGCCCTCCGCCGATAACTATTCGGTGAGAGTTGAACGGGAGATGGCGTTGGAATCCTGCTGGTTCAGCGCGAACTACCGGCGGTGGCGGTCTAGGTGATCGGGCGGGTGCCCCGGGCCCTGTGGCTCGTGCATCTGGTCGCGGGCCTGCTGGCGGGCTCGCTCTATTTCCTGCTTCCCCCTACCGGGCCGCCGGCCAGGATCCTGTACGTGGGCTTCAACATCGCCGCGGTGGTTGCGATCGTCTACGGGACGTTGAGCAACCGGCCGGCGCAGCCCCGTGGCTGGTACGCGCTCGCGGGAGGGCAGGCGTTCTATGCGCTCGCCAACGCAATCTGGTTGCAGACTCCCCCATTTCCGTCACCCGCGGACGCCCTCTATTTTATTTCCTATGCACTCTTGTTCCTTGGGCTGGCGCTCCTGATCCACGATCTAAAGGCCGGCCGGGACCGGACGGGCACGATCGATTCGCTCATCGTCGCGATCAGCATGGGTGTCCTGGCCTGGATCTTTCTCATCCATCCCTATGTGGGGCTTTCCGAGCTCCCACTCCTGTCCAAGCTAGTCTCGATTGCGTATCCGCTCACGGACATACTGTTGCTGGCCGTCCTGGCGCGTCTCTTCTTCATCCCCGGAACGCGCCTGCCGAGCTTTTGGATTCTCGTGGGTGGTGTTCTCGCTCAGCTTGTCGCGGACATCGTCTACACGCTGAATCTTCTGAGAGGGCAGTTCCAGTACGGGCAATGGTATGTCGCCGGATGGCTCCTGTTGGCGCTTCTCATGGGTGCTGCTGCCCTCCATCCCTCCATGGGTAGTTTCATCAAACAGAAACCTGGAGAGGTCGAGTCGACGCCATCCCCATGGCGCCTGGCTGCTCTGGGTCTGGTGCCATTGATGGCTTCCTCAGTCCTGATCGTTCAGGAGGTTCTGGATCGGAATTTCAAACACCTCGTCATCACCATCATTGTCATGGCGCTTTTCGCCCTGGTAATCATCCGTCTCATCGGGCTCGTCTCGGACATCAAGCGGCGCAAGGCCCTCGAGACAGAGCTTTCACATCTCGCCTTTCACGACCACCTTACGGGTCTGCCCAATCGTGCGTTGTTCCGAGATCGTTTGGAGACTGCTCTGCGACGGGCCACACGGCGGGGCGAGCCGCTCGCAGTTGTCATGATCGATATGGACGGCTTCAAGGGGATCAACGATTCGATGGGACATCACGTTGGGGACTCGGTTCTCGTGGAGATCGCGCATCGCATCGAGGCATCGCTGCGGGCAAGCGACACTTGCGGGCGGCTTGGTGGTGATGAGTTCGGCCTTCTCCTCGAGGAATCGGACGCAGCAATTGCTTTGAAAGCGGTGGAGAGGCTATACGAAGAACTGCTTCCCCCCTTCATCTTCGAGGACACCGAGTTCTTCCTCCAGGCAAGCTCAGGGATATCCGTTGCAGCCGGCGGTGAGGACGAGGACGCGCTATTACGCAACGCTGACTCGGCGATGTATGCGGCAAAGGAACGAGGAGACGGCAACTGCCAGGTCTTCGAACCTCAGGTCCATAACCGGGCCATTCAAGAGCTCACCCTGCGCTCCGAGCTCCGCCGGGCCATCGCGAACGACGAGTTTCTCCTCGAGTACCAGGCGATCGCCGATCTCACAACCGGCAGGACGGTGGGAGCGGAAGCCCTGGTGCGCTGGATTCACCCCACGAAAGGCTCCATTCCCTCCAAGCACTTCATCGAGATCGCCGAGCAGACGGGACTGATTGTGCCGCTGGGGGGCTGGGTACTCGAGAATGCTTGCCGAGAAGCCGCGATGTGGAACCTTCTTTCCGAAGGGAGACCCGCATTTCACCTGGCGGTTAGCCTGTCGGCTCGCCAGCTGGGGGATCCTGAGCTTGCGGAGCGGATCGGGGAGATCCTATCGGCGACCGGGCTGGCGGCGAAAAATCTGGTCCTCGAGATAACCGAAACGTCCCTGGCGGGCGACCTGGAGCCCGCTATCGACGACATGCGCCGGTTGAAGGAGTTGGGGGTGAGGCTCGCTATCGACGACTTCGGGGCCGGATACTCCTCCCTGCCGAACCTCAAGCGCCTGCCGGTCGATATGGTCAAGATCGATCGAGGCCTCGTTGGGGAAACGGCCTCGACGCCGGAGGAATGGTCGCTGACCCACGCCATCGTGAAGCTCATCCGAGCGCTTGGCCTCGAGACAGTCGCCGAGGGGATCGAGGATGTTGCGGCGCTCGCCCACGTTAGGGATCTCGGATGTGATCTCGCACAGGGCAGCTACATCGCGGAGCCGATGCCGGCTGAAACTCTGAGAGAGCTGTTGATGACACAGGACGCCTCCGAACCTCTCGCTGCGAGTTGAGATTCAATCGAGGGTAAGCATGAATGGGCCTGGGGGGCCTCACACCATTGCTCTTCCTCGGAGCAGCGCGTGGCTCTGAGTCGGCGTGATGAACCCGTCTTTGCCACGGGGAGCTGCCCGTAGTGGTTGGGCGCCTTTGATCTTTCCCTCAGGTTGATGACGGTAGCGTGTCCTCTGAACCCGAAAAGGAGGACAGATGCAAGTAAATCGCCCCGATGAGCCCGCGTACGCAGGCGGCGCCACCTTTCAGAAGCTGCCTCTTGCGCTCGATGCCAGCGAGCTCGAGGGCGCCGACGTCGCCATCCTCGGCGCGCCGATGGACGACCTCGTCAGCAACCGCCCGGGGGCCCGCTACGGACCGCGCGCTATTCGCCTGGCCTGGGACGGTGGTGGCCCGCCCGAGGCCTACAACATCAACCTGGGCATCGATCCGTTCGCAGAGCTAAACGTCGTCGATCATGGAGACGCCTCCGTGGTTCCCGGCAACCCGGTCGCCAGCCATGCGGGCATCAACGAGGCCGTGGCTAGGATCGTCGGGGCCGGTGCAGTCCCGATCGTGCTGGGAGGAGATCACTCGATCGCCTATCCCGACATCTCGGCGGTCGCAGCGAACTACCCTCCGGGCGGGCTGACGGTGGTGCAGTTCGACACGCATGCCGACACCGCAACGGAAATCTGGGGGGTGAAGTACTCGCACGGAAGTCCGTTCCGACATCTGGTCGACGAAAAGATCCTGCCGGGGAACCGTTTGATCCAGGTGGGGCTGCGAGGCTATTGGCCGCTGCCGGAGGAATTCGGCTGGATGCGTTCGAACGGCGTCCGCTGGCACCGCATGGAGGAGATTGCAGATGGCGGGATCCAAGCTGTTGTGGAGTGTGTCTTGGACGAGATCCCCCGAGAGACTCACCTCTTTCTTTCGGTTGACGTCGATGCGCTGGACCCGGCCTTCGCTCCAGGAACCGGCACGCCCGAACCCGGAGGGATGACTTCGCTCGAGCTCTTGAGCGCGGTTCGCCGGCTCGTGCTGTCGAGGGGGTTGGCGGGAATGGAGGTCGTCGAAGTCTCGCCCCCGTACGATCCCGCCAACATCACGGCAACGGTGGCGCACCGGGTCGTGTTGGAGGCTCTCTCAGCCTTTGCCTTGCATCGTAGAGAAAGATCGCCCGCACCGGAAGATCCCTGATCAGCCGACCGCGTCCCCAAGCGCATGCACCACGTTTGCGTACAGGGCATCGGCTTCCTCCATGGAATCCCCGATGCATGTGGCACCCACCTTGCCGTACCGTTCGAGCGCTCCGAGGAGGTGCAGCAGCGCGCCTGTGCGGTGGGTGTGGTCATAGCCGAGGTCGGCACTCTCGAGGGCGTCAATGGCCCCTGATGCCGGCAGACCGATCAGGCTCTTGGACTTCAGGTTGTCGGTCGCTACATAATACTTGGCACGTCCTCCCGCGATGAGCTCGCCCGATCCCTCGTCGTATCGTCCCCGGGTCAGTCTCGCGGTCATGTAAAAGGGGTGTGAGGTCCCACCCATCCGAAGATTGATCTCCGATATGTAGACGCTGGGGTCTGCTCCGCCCGGCTCGAGGATGAAGTCGATGCCGAAATACCCGATAACACCTCTCCTCACCAGTACCTCACCCACGCGGCGGGCGTGCTCCTGGATCGCAGAGCGATAGGGCCGCTGCGCCGGAAACCGGCAACCCAGATAGACCTGATCCTCGAAACCGCCGAGTATCTGATCGTGGGTGGATAGCATCTCGAGCCTGTGACCGGCGGTTATCTTCATCTGTACGCTCGGCGAGAACACTCCCGGCGAACGCAGGAGCTCCTCTACAACCGCTCCCTCGCTGATGATTGTCTTCTCGAAGTTCGCCCACGACTCCTCGATCGCACAAAAAGTCATGCAGGAGCCGTTCAGGGGAACCGCCAGGTCCTCGAGATCGACAATGGCATTTCCCTGCCCCGAAAACCCGTTGTTCAACTTTATGACCGCACTTGCACCGGTTGGCAGAACATCTCTTACCTCGAACAGTGCCCTCTCTACCTCCTCACCCGAGGTCAAGTCCTCCGCCCCACGAAGAACCGGTACGCCGGCCTCCCTGGCGATGTGGCGGGAACCACTCTTCGATCCGAGGGGGACGAGGTCTGGGTGAGGACCATACAGGGGGACCCCAATCAGGCGCGCTACCTCCGCTTCCAGAGCCGTGACATTGAACGGCCAAACGTAAGCGCGTGATGCTCCGGACAAGAGTGAACGTATCTCCGCGAGCACCTCCGGCCGTTCGAGCAGCTTCATCGACAACGGTCTGGGCGTGTCGTCATCCAACGACACAAGGTGTAACCGCCTCCGGGCGCCGATGGAATCGGCAAGGAAGCCGAGGTAATAGTCGATGATGGCCGGATCGATGCGGATCGAGCTCACATAGACGACGTTGGTATCGGGATCGGCGAGCTCGAGCAACCAACAGAGCATTCGTTCTTCGTAGTGCTGAATGGCTACGATCTTGCGCAGTTCCTTCACCGGAAAGGTAATGGAGGGCAAAGCCACCAGCGCGGTGATCATCTGAGTGCTTGCCCGGCCATCACGTTAGTCTAGGACGATCAGTCAGAGCCAAAGCAATTAGCTTGAGAACCGAGACGTACCAGCTCGCTGCAGTTGCCGAATGGCTCGTCCACGCCGGCGGCAAGGTCACCTCCTTGACCGGGGCCGGCATTTCGACCGAATCGGGCATCCCGGACTTCCGAGGCCCTAACGGATTGTGGACGAAGGACCCCGCGGCACAACGGCGGGCGACGATTCGCCACTACATGGTCAGCAAGGAAGCGCGCGTCGAGGCGTGGCGAATGCGCTCCGAGCACCCCTCCCTGACGGTCGATCCCAATGCCGGTCACATGGCGCTTGCCGAGCTGGAACGCAAGAGAGGGTTGCACGCCCTCATTACCCAGAACATCGACAGTTTGCATCAAAGAGCCGGTAGCTCGCCAGACAACGTCATCGAGATTCACGGCTCCCTGCGGGATGTCCTATGCATGAGCTGTGGGGATCGTAAACCGATGGATACGGCCCTCCAGAGGGTGCGGGCGGGGGAAGAAGACCCTCCCTGCAGGGCATGCGGAGGCATATTGAAATCGGCCACCATCTCGTTCGGGCAGCCGCTCGTCCCCGACATCCTTGCGAAGGCGCAAGCAGCCGCCTCGGCGTGCGATGTCTTTCTCGCGATCGGAACCTCCCTGTCGGTGTTTCCTGCGGCCTATCTGCCGCAGCGGGCGCTGCAGGACGGCGCGAGGCTCGTGATCGTCAACGCAGAGCCAACGCGCTACGACAACAGGGCCCACGCCGTGCTCAGAGGCCCGATCGGCCGCACCTTGACAGCGTTGGTGGCTCTCGTCTGACTCGTCGGGCCGGCGGGCCGTGAATTCGAATGTTCGCCGCAAGGTCCACGAGGACGCACTAACGAAAGCGGTACACATCGGCTCTATGGTCAATGCGCAAGACATGGACACGGCGCTCCGCTTCGAGGATCTCGTAAACGACGCGGTAGGGACCGCGCCGAGCCACCCATAACCCTTCAAGCTCGCTGCGCAGCCGGTGGCCCACTCTCTGGGGATTTTCGAGTAAGGGGCCTAGTAAAAACTCAACCACGGCGGCGGCTGCCTTTTCAGGAAGCCGCTCCAGCGTTCGTTCAGCTGATCTAGCCACAACCAATGACCACGAAGCCTCGGTCACGTCTTGAGGTATCGGGCCCGGAGGGCTGTGGCGGTGACGCCTCCTCCTCGAGCGATCTCCTCACGTGCGCGCTGGATCTCAGTGACAGCCTCTCGATCAGACAGGATCTCCAGGGTGTCTTCTAGAGCCTCGAGATCGTCGGGACTGAGCATGACCGCGGCGGGCCGGCCATTCCTCGTCAGAACGATCCGCTCGTGCTGTCCCTCGATCCGATCGACGACCTCGGACAGATGAGCTTTGATTTCCGCAAGTGGCAATGTGTCCTTCATATGACCACTATTATAGTCATGGATACCCTTAGAGCCAAACGCTACTGCAGGAGAACGCCTCGAGTGTCTTGTGGCGGGAAGAGGATTCGAACCTCTGAAGGCATTAGCCGGCGATTTTACAGACCGCTCCCTTTGGCCGCTCGGGCATCCCGCCTTGCAGCGGCGACAAGAATACCGCGAGGCGGGTGGCCCTTAGGGTTGGCCGGTGCCTCCCGATCCGAGCTGCGTTCTGTTCGCGGCGGGTCGTGGCGAACGTCTGAGTCCCCTTACCGACGGCGTCCCCAAGGCATGCATGCCTATGCTCGACATTCCCCTCGGCGCTTGGGGCCTCGATGCCCTGCTGTCCCTCGGCGCCGGATCCGTAGTCGTCAACACCGCCTATCGCGCGGCTCAGGTCGCCGCCGGGCTGAAGCCCCATGCCGGCAACGCCCGGTTCGTGATCGAAGAGCCGCGTCCTTACGGGACGGCCGGCACGCTTGCAGCACTCCGGGAAGATCTCGGTGACCGGCTGCTGACATGGAACGCCGACGAGCTTACCGACCTCGACCCAGCCGACCTGGTGGACACGCACGAACGGCTCGGTGCGCCGGCCACCCTCGCCGTGATCCCAGTGAGCGCCGGCGCCGACCTCGAGCTGACCGGGGACGAGGCGGTTGGCTTCGTCGACCGGCGGGCGCGTCCCGCCTCGCCGGGCGCTCAGTTCATCGGAGTTGCGATGTTCGACCGTGCGGTGCTCGACCTCCT
>JALZIO010000028.1 GCA_030860245.1 Actinomycetota bacterium
TGGCTTTCCGTGGAAGTTGCCCTGCTCTTCCAGGTACTTCACCCCGCGGCCCTTCTTGGTGTTGGCGATGATCGCCTGCGGGCTTCCGCTGATCCCTTTCGCCCATGCAAACGCCTTGGCCGCTTCCGAAAGTGAGTGACCGTCTATCTCGATGATCTCCCACCCAAAGGAGCTGAGCTTTTCGGGCAGAGGATCAAGAGGAAGGATTTCGTCGACTGCGCCGGTCTGCTGAAACCGGTTGCGGTCGATGATCAGCGTGAGGTTGTCGAGCTTGTGGAAGCCTGCAAACATCAAGGCCTCCCAAACTTGCCCCTCCTGAGTCTCACCGTCGCCCTGCATGACGTACACGCGGAACGCCTTGCCGTCGAGCCGGGCGGCCAGCGCATGCCCGATGCCCTGCGAAAGTCCCTGCCCCAACGATCCCGTCGATGCCTCGACGCCGGGAACCCGTTTGTAGTTCGGATGGCCCTCGAGCGGGGATCCGAACTTTCGCAGGGAAGGAAGGTCGGCCACATCGATGTAACCGGCCTCTGCCAGCAGGGCATAAAGAAGCGGCGCAGCATGGCCCTTGGACAAAATGAACCGATCACGATCCGGGTCCTTCGGATTATTGGCGTCGTACTTCAGAACGTTTCCGAAGAAGAGAGTCGTCGCCACCTCCACCCCCGAAAGGGAGCTCGAAGGGTGGCCCGAGGCTGCGGCCGTCGTGGCTTCGACAATATGACGGCGGATACGCCGCGCAGTTTTCTCGAGATCGTTGGTGGCCGTTGTCACGCGACTATTCCTATCATCTTTGTGCGTCTTCCCAGCCTCCGGGGGTTAGTTACAACGGTGTGCTACCATCGATTCGAGCCACTCAGATGGCTCTTTTTTTTCGACCGACACCTAATCCACCAACTTCCCGGCCTGGGGGTTTTATATAGAGCCATGATCCGACTCGAAAACGTTAGCAAGGTCTACAAGGACTCTGTTGTCGCACTGCGGGATGTGTCGTGCGACATCCAGAAGAACGAGTTCGTCTTTCTCGTGGGGCCATCTGGCTCGGGAAAATCCACATTCATCAGATTGCTGCTCAAGGAAGACGAGCCCAGTGAGGGCCGCATCTGGGTGGCGGGCAAGGACATCGCCCAGCTCGCTCGCTGGAAGGTTCCGCAGCTTCGGCGTCAGGTTGGCTGTGTGTTCCAGGACTTCAAGCTCCTTACTAACAAGACCGTCAGAGAGAACGTCGCCTTTGCTCTCGAGGTCATCGGGCGCCCTAAGCACGTCATCAACGCCCGGGTGCCGGAGATGCTGGAGCTCGTGGGCCTGGCTCACAAGCTCGAATCTCGTCCAGACGAGCTTTCAGGTGGTGAGCAGCAGAGAGTCTCGATTGCAAGGGCAATGGTCAACAGGCCCCCGATACTTCTTGCCGACGAGCCGACAGGAAACCTCGACCCGGCCACGTCCGGAGACATCATGAAACTGCTGCTGCGCATCAACGAGAGCGGCACCACAGTGATCATGGCAACGCACGATCATGCGATTGTGGATCAGTTCCGCAAGCGCGTTGTGGAGCTAGAGAACGGCAAGATCGTTCGCGATCAGGCCAGGGGCGTTTACGGAATGGGCGGCCCTCAGCCAATAGGAGGAGGAACACCGTGAAACTTGCTTATTTCTTCGGCGAAGCATTCGCCAACCTTCGGCGCAACACTCTGATGACACTTGCCGCGATGTCTACGGTTGCGGTGAGTCTGTTTCTGCTCGGCTCCGTCATGCTGGGCGGGGCCATCATCACTCAGTCCACCGGGCGCTGGGAGGGCGAGGTCGAGTTGAACGTCTTCCTGAGGGACGAGATCACTCCCGAACAGTCGAAAGAGCTGGAAACCTTGATCTCCGCGATGCCCGAAGTGCAGCAGGTCATTTACGAATCGAAGGAAGCCGCCTTCAAGGAATTCCAGGAGATGTTCAAGGAGTCTCCGGCATTGACTGAGAACGTCGACCCGACCGCCCTGCCCGCCTCTTACAGGATCAAGCTCCACAACCCCAACACCGCTCCGGCTGTCCATAGCCGTCTCATCGGTCGCCCCGGGGTCGAAGATGTGAACTACGGTGGTGAATCCATCAAGCGTCTCCTTAAGGTGACCGGCCTAATGAAGACGGTTTCCCTTGTCTTTGTGGGACTTCTTCTCGCCGCAGCCACAGTGCTGATCGCCAACACGATCCGAATCGCCGTTTACGCCAGGCGCAACGAGATTGGAATCATGAAGCTCGTGGGTGCCAGCAACTGGTTCATTCGTGTCCCCTTCATCCTGGAGGGGATCGCCGAGGCCGTTGCGGGGACGATGCTGGCCGGCGTTGTCATAGTCACCGCCAAGCTTTTGTTCCTGGACAGGCTGCAGCAAAGCATCCCGTTCCTTCCCCTAACGGTCGGTTGGCCCACCGTCTTGCAGATCTTCGGGACTCTCCTGGCCGTCGGGACTCTCATTGGGGCCATTGGCTCTGGCTTCGCTCTCCGCAAATTCCTGGAGGTCTAATCCAGTAGCGTCAACGGAACGCGCGCGCTAGGAGGACCAGCATGAAAATGGCC
>JALZIO010000041.1 GCA_030860245.1 Actinomycetota bacterium
AGGTCCCGTAGTGGTTGACGTGTGCGATCGCCTCGTCGAGCGAGGCCACCACCCGGACGGCCAGTGTGAGCCCGAGGTACTCGGTCGACCAGTCGATTTCGGTGGCGGGTTGGGCGCGGGGCCAGAGGCGGCACACCCGCCCGTCCCCCTTGATCGCCACCCCGGCGGCATCGAGTTGTGCAAGCGCCTCGGGCAACCACTTGTCCGCCATCTCGTCATGGACCAATAGGGTTTCCGCCGCGTTGCACACGCTCGGACGCTGGGTCTTTGCGTTAAGCACGATGCTCTTCGCCATCTCGGGGTCCGCGCTGCGGTCGACGTACACGTGGCAGTTTCCGTCGCCGTCGAGGATCACCGGAACCGTTGCGTGCGCCTCGATGGTCTCGATCAACTGCGGTCCCCCTCGGGGCACCAACAGGTCGACCAACCCCTTAGCCTGCATGAGCTCCAAGGCCGCAGACCGGTCGGGATCGTCCAGAAGCGCGATCGCGCCTTGCGGCACTCCCTCCTGCACCGCCGCCCGAATCAACACGTCCGCTATGGCCCTGTTCGAGCCCGCCGCCGTCGACGATCCCCTCAGCACGCAGGAGTTGCCCGACTTGAGGCACAACCCCGCCACGTCGGCGGTGACGTTGGGACGAGCCTCGTAGATCACCGCCACTACGCCCAGGGGAACGCGCACCTCCTCGATCAACAAGCGGTTGGGCCGGCGCCAGCCGCCGACGACGCCGCCGACGGGGTCGGGCTGGGCGGCGACGGCTCGGAGTGCTTCGGCCATGGAGGCGATGCGCCCGGAGGTCAGAGTCAGCCGGTCGATCAGGGTCTCGGTGGCTCCTGCCTCCCGGGCCCCCGTCAGGTCGGCCTCGTTCGCCTGGACCAGGCTCTGCGCCGACCCCTCGAGCGCCGCCGCCATGGACTCGAGAGCAGCGTCCTTGGTGCCCGAGGCCAGTCCTGCGACCTTGGGGGCGGCCCGGGCCGCGCGCCGGCACACTGCGGTCGTCTGGGTCGCTAGAGATGGATCCACTTCAGCGGTCCTCCAGGATCACGAGCTGATCGCGATGGATAACCTCGCTCTGCGCCAGTCCGGCGGTCGAGCGGCCCTTCGCAGCAGCCAGGTCATCGGCCGCGTAGCGTATCAACCCGCGAGCGAACGGCCTCGACGGATCACCTCCCGCCTCGATAACATCGACCGTGTCTCCGGGGCCGAAACGCCCCCGGAGATCGACGACCCCAGCCGGGAGCAGGCTGCGTCCGCCCGCCACCACCGCCTCGCGCGCACCCGCGTCGACGACGATGGTTCCCCTGGGGGGCTGGGCAAACGCGATCCACAACCGGCGCGCCGAAGCACTCCTGGCTCGGGGATGGAAGTAGGTGCCGACCGCCTCACCGGCGGCGGCGCGCGCCAGGACCGAAGGCGCAGACGCCTGTGCGACCACCACGCTCACCCCCGAAAAGGTTGCGACCCAGGCGGCGGCGATCTTCGACGCCATACCTCCAGTTGCGAGACTCGAGCCGCGGCCGCCGCCGGCCTGCTCGATCTCGGGTGTGATGCGATCGACCTCTTCGATGAGCGGCGCGCCCGGTGAACGACGGGGATCGGAGCGGTGGAGACCCTGCGCATCGGTGAGCAGCACCAGCATCCGAGCTCGGGCGAGGTTGGCAACCAGAGCGGCGAGCCGGTCGTTGTCTCCAAAGGAGATCTCGTCGACGGCAACCGTGTCGTTCTCGTTGACCACCGGAACTGCATCGAGAGCGAGCAACCGGTCGAGCGTGTTGCGGGCGTTGAGGTACTGGCTCCGGTGCATGAAGTCGTAACGCGTCAACAGAAGCTGGGCCGCAACCAACCCCAGGTCGGAGAGAAGGCTCGAATAGCGGGCAAGGAGCAGTCCCTGGCCAACCGCGGCCAGCGCCTGGAGTGACGGTACGTCGCCGGGCCGGGCCGTCAGCCCAAGCGGCCCCATTCCGGCAGCTATGGCCCCCGACGACACGAGAACGACATCAACCCCCGAGGACCTGACCTCCGCAACCCCCTCGCAGAGCGTCTTCATACGATCCCGGTCCGGCTCGCCCGTGGAACCAAGCAAGGAGGTCGTTCCGACCTTGACGACCAGGCGATCTCCGGGTTCGAGCGCGCTCCTCGTCACCTGATTCAGCCCTCCCCCGGCGCCCGCCCGGGTGCGTCGAAATCCTCCTGAGAGCCTTCGGGCTCGAACCCGAAGACCTGCCCGGCAATGCGAACCTCATCACCCCTCACCGCTCCGGCGTCCTCCAGAGCTCGCTCCACCCCCATCGAGATGAGCCGGTGCTGCAGCCTCACGACCGCCTCGTCGCGCTCCATGTCGGTGGTCTGAACGGCCCGTTCGGCGCGCCGGCCCGTCACGCGCCACCCTCCGTCCTCCCGGGCCACCCTTATCGGGTCGTCGCGCACCACGTGGCGTACGTACCCGACGGCGGCCGGCGCCTCGGCGCGCGCCTTGGTCACCTCACGCGCCAGCCTCTCGATGAGCCCATCGATGCCCGACCCCGTGACCGCAGAGATGACGAGTGCGTCCGGCCGAAGCCGTTCGATCTGCGCGATCCGATCACCCCCTACATCGAGCTTGGTTGCTACGACGAGCGAGGGCCGCTCCGTCAGAGCGGGGTCGAAGGCTGCGAGCTCCGCCTCCAGGACGTCGACGTCGTCGAGCGGATCCCGATCCTGCGCTGCAAGATCGATCAGGAACACGAGCACGGAAGCACGGCGGACGTGGCGCAGGAAGCGGTCGCCCAAGCCCTTTCCGG
>JALZIO010000065.1 GCA_030860245.1 Actinomycetota bacterium
GTTCGAGGCTGCGATGGCAGACCTCGAAGACACCGAGGCCGCCGAGGCATTCGCCAGTGGAATGGCAGCCATCTCTTCGATCTTCCTGGGGCTCTGTTCCTCTGGTGACCGGATCGTGGCGACCCGCCAGCTCTACGGCAACACTTACTCCCTTTTGCAAGAGCGCCTGCCCCGCTACGGCATTACCACGACCTTCTGCGATCACGACGATCACTCTGCCGTCGCCGCGGCGCTTGACGGTGCGAAGTTCCTGTACTGCGAGACGATTGGCAACCCCAAGGTGCAGGTGGCGGATCTTGCCCATCTCGCCACACTGGCCGACGAGGCGGGCATTCCTCTGGTAGTGGACAACACCTTTGCAAGCCCCGCGCTCTGTCGCCCGGTTGAACACGGCGCAAGCGTCGTTGTCCACTCGGCAACCAAGTTCATCGGTGGCCATCACGACCTGTTGGGCGGAGTAGTTTGCGCGACCGCGCAGATGCTCGAGCCGATGGCAGCGGTGGGCCGTGACCTGGGCCCGACCCTGGCACCGTTCAATGCCTGGTTGGGCTTGAGGGGTATCGCAACGCTTCCTCTCAGAGTGGAGCGATCGAGTGCCACCGCACTGGCGGTCGCCCGCACCCTGCAACGCTGTGAGGGAATAGATGCGGTCTACTACCCCGGCCTCGAGTCGAGTCCTTCCTATCCGCTCATCGGCGCGCTCCTGAACGGGAGCGGCGGAGGGACGCTCGCTTTCGAAGTCTGCGGCGGGCGTCGGCGTGCCGGTGCGTTCCAGGAGGCGCTCGAGCTGATTCTCCCCGCGGCCTCCCTGGGCGGGACCCACTCGCTCATCGTTCATGCGGCCGGGGTGACCCACACTCAACTGGGACCGGCCGAGCTCGCTTCGGCGGGGATATCGGACGGTCTCTGCCGCCTGTCGGTGGGGCTCGAGGATCCGGGCGACCTGATCGCAGACCTGGCCGGCGCGCTCGCAGCCACCGGCTGATCTGCCGCTCAAGTGCTCCGCACCGGAAATACGGGGAGGTGCACTTTAGGTCAGCGCCACGACCAACTCTCGGCAGAAGTCGGGGATGTCGTCAACCACCCGCCCCCACACGATGTCGCCGTCCCGAAACGCCGGCCTGTCGACCCACTCGGCGCCCGCATTGACGAGGTCGTCCTTGATGCCGAGGCTTCCGGTGGCCTTGGAGCCTTTGACAATCCCTGCGGATATCCCCACCAGCCCCGCATGACAGATGAGCCCGATGATCTTGCCCTGAGAGTGGACCCCGCTCACGAGCTCCGTCATGGCCGGGTGGCGTCGCATCTTGTCGGGCGCCCACCCGCCGGGGACAACCACCGCATCGAAGTCCTCCGCCGAAACACTGCCGGCCGCAACATCACTCGACGCCGTCAAGCAGTGTTTGCCGCGTGCCGTCACCCCCGCCTCGGTTCCCACCACCTTGACCTCGGCGCCCTCTTCGCGGAGACGCATCACGGGCACCCAGAACTCGAGATCTTCGAAGCCGTCCTCGAGCAGTACCGCAATCCTCACACCGCGGAGTCGCCCTTCGGGCCCGCTCATGTACCGCCGTCGCGGCGAACGTCGGGGTCGGCATCGATCGGTTCCTGCTCCATGCCGGTGCTGAATTCGCCTTCCTTCTCCTCTTCGGGATCGTCCGGCGTCACGGCCTGGCCCTCGGCGAAGGTTCCTACCTCTTCTTTCTCGGCCGTCTCGCCGGTAGCCTCCTGCCCCTCGCTGAATCTCTCCTCGTCGTCATCGCTGCCTATACCCTCCGCGTTCTCTTCGCCCCCCCCGTACTGGCCCGCGGTGTCGTCGTGCGACCTCGACGGATGGCGGTGCGCCGAATCCTCTTTCCGGTTGGGGTCGTCGTGTGAGGTCATCTGTTCCCTCCCTCTCCAAGAAACACTTGTCCAGGAGCCATGTCGGCCCGAGCTTGACCTTAACCCTCGCATGTTTTGGCGGGGCCGGCCTTCCATGGATTAGGCTCTCGCCTTGTGAGGCAGATGGGGAGCGTTTTCGAGGGTGGGCCGGCCGTGTGAAGGCCAAGGGCGCGAGCTACGACACCGAGTGGGCGCGTCGTCCCGCGGCTCGCACCGTCCGTGAAGCGATCCTGACAAAGGTTCTCGGCCCGGCCATCGACCACTACACCGGCACTCAGATCTCCGGGGCGGAGGTCTTCGCCACGGTTGCGCCACCCGTGCTCCTGGTCTCGAATCACTCGAGCCACCTGGACACCCCTATCATCCTGAAATCCCTTCCGAGAGATTGGCGCCGGCGCACCGCGGTTGTGGCCGCAGCCGATTACTTCTACAAGAACCAGGCGGTTGCCCTGCTCGTATCGCTCGCATTCGGGACCATTCCCATCGAACGGGCGCGCCTGTCACGAGACTCCGCCGAACTCATCGACCAGCTCATAAGCGAAAGCTGGAATTTGCTCATGTACCCGGAGGGCACACGCTCGCGCGACGGAAGCATGGGCAGGCTCCGATCCGGGGCCGCTTTTCTAGCGGTTGAACACGCGATACCGGCGCTTCCACTCTATGTGGAAGGAACCCACGAAGCGATGCCACCGGGCCGGGGCTGGCCGAAGCATCACCGGGTGACTCTTCATGTCGGTTCGCCGCTTCGCCCCATGGCCGGGGAGGACCATCGCGCCTTCACAAAACGTTTGCAGCAATCACTCGATGCCATGGTGACGGGGGCGCGGCCGCCTCCCGAAGCAAACGTCCGTTAACTTGTAGCCAGTGCCGTTGGATTCAGACAGCGCCTTGGGGGCGACGTGGCAGCACAAGACTGGGAGGTGGCATGAGCATATTCACTGCCGAGCTTATCGGCACAGCGATACTGATCCTGTTGGGCGATGGAGTAGTAGCCGCGGTTCTGCTCAATGAATCAAAAGCACAGAACGGCGGTTGGATAGTTATTACCTTCGGGTGGGGATTGGCAGTCGCCGTTGCCGTCTACGCCGTCGTGCAGTTCAGCGGCGCGCACATTAATCCGGCCGTGACGGTCGGACTGGCCAGCATCGGCTTGGTTGAGTGGGGGGACGTTCCGATCTACATAGCCGGGCAATTTGCCGGCGCCTTCATCGGTGCATGTCTTGTTTACCTTGCCTACCTTCCCCACTGGGCGATCACCGAGGACCCCGGGCTCAAGCTGGCGGTGTTCTCGACCGGGCCCGCAGTTCGTAAAGCCGGCGCAAACGTCATCACGGAGGTTATCGGCACCTTCATGCTCGTCTTGGGAGTGCTCGCCGTTACGTCCGATCCGGGCTTGGCGGACAGTGGGCTCGGTCCGCTTCTCGTTGGCCTCCTGGTTGTCGGCATCGGACTTTCTCTGGGTGGCCCCACGGGTTATGCGATCAACCCGGCCCGTGACCTCGGCCCCCGCATCGCGCATGCGGTGCTACCCATCGCCGGCAAAGGTGAATCCGACTGGAGCTACGCATGGGTACCGGTAGTGGCCCCGATCATCGGCGGGGTTCTAGGCGCACTTCTTTGGTACAACGTCTTCCCGCAGTAGCCGGACCCGCCCTTGCGGATCGGAACACCGGAAGGAAAGTGAGACAAGATGAAGAAACTCATCAACAGTCCCGAAGACGTCGTAACGGAGGCCCTTCAGGGCATAGAGGCTGCTCATGGCGACGCCCTGAAGGTCTCCATTGACCCCCACTACGTCTGTCGGGCAGATGCGCCGGTACAGGGGAAGGTCGCTCTCGTATCGGGGGGCGGCTCGGGGCACGAGCCTATGCACGGCGGCTTCGTCGGCCCGGGGATGCTCGACGCCGCCTGCCCCGGCGAGGTGTTCACCTCTCCAACGCCCGATCAGATGCTCGAAGCCACCAAGGCCGTCAACGGAGGGGCCGGCGTGCTTCACATTGTCAAGAACTACACCGGAGATGTTCTCAACTTCGAGATGGCGGCCGATCTCGCTCGAGAGGAGAATATCGAGGTCGAAGCCGTCGTGATAGACGACGATGTCGCCGTTCAGGACAGTCTCTACACCGCGGGTCGCCGCGGCGTGGGCGCCACCGTTCTCGCCGAGAAGATCTGTGGAGCGGCCGCAGAGGACAAGCGGTCGTTGAAGGAGGTCGCGGACCTGTGTAGGAAGGTCAACGAGAACGGGCGCAGCATGGGGATGGCGTTAACCTCGTGCATCGTTCCGGCAGCGGGCGCTCCGACATTCGATCTGGGCGAGGACGAGATGGAGATCGGCATTGGCATTCACGGGGAGCCCGGCAGAGAACGCATTCCTCTGGCGCCGGCCCAGGAGGTCGTGGAGCGCCTTGCAGGGCCGATCGTCGAGGACCTGTCTCTGCAACAGGGAGACAACTTGCTGGCTTTTGTCAACAGTATGGGCGGCACGCCTTTGATTGAGCTCTACATTGTCTTCCACGAGCTCAGCAAGCTGCTGTCTGGTCGCGGCGTCAACATCACACGTAATCTGATAGGCCCGTACATCACGTCGCTCGAGATGGCCGGGTGCTCCATCACGCTGTTGAAGCTGGACGATGAGTTGACCAGGTTGTGGGACGCTCCTGTGTCGACTCCCGGCCTTACATGGGGCGCATGATTACGGTCAAGACAAAACGGAAGCAGGGTCTCTAGCTATGTCAGTGCAATACGATGATGTGATTGCATGGGTGAGGGCTTTCGCCTCAGCGATCGAGGACAACAAGGGCTACCTGACGCAACTCGATTCGGCCATTGGTGACGCCGACCACGGCACGAACATGCACCGTGGCTTCGGGGCCGCGGTGCAAAAGCTCGAGGAAGCCCCAGGTGACGACATCGGAGCCGCGCTCAAGGGCGTTGGGATGACCCTGGTATCCAAGATAGGAGGAGCCGGCGGGCCGCTGTACGGGTCCTTTTTCATCCAGATGGGGACCGCCCTGGCGGGCCAGTCCGAGCTGGAAGCAGATGACTGGGCAACGGCCGTCGAGGCCGGGGTCAAAGGCGTGCAGACGCGCGGCAAGGCGGAGCCCGAAGACGCGACGATGCTCGACGCCTTGCTGCCGGCCGTCCAGGCTCTCAAGGAGGCAGTCGGTGGAGGGTCCTCACTGGAAGCCGCGCTTGCCGAAGCCACCGAAGCAGCTCAGAAAGGCATGGAGGCAACTGTTCCCCTGGTTGCCCGCAAGGGCCGTGCGAGCTATCTGGGCGAGCGCAGTATCGGTCATCAGGACCCCGGAGCAACCTCGTCTTACCTGTTGATGAAGGCGGCTTCGGACGTATTGGCAACAAGGGATGCCCTGTGAGTAAACACCCGGCAACCGGGCAAGAGCTCACGGGGTTGGTCAAGACAGCGTCATGGAGGCGCGAAAGGGAGGGCATGTAATGGCGGATTACGTTGCAGCGATAGACCAAGGAACGACCAGCACGCGGTGCATGGTGTTCGACCACAGCGGACAAGCCGTGAGTGCGGACCAGAAAGAGCACGAGCAGATCTACCCGAAGGCGGGCTGGGTCGAGCACGACGCCAACGAGATCTGGGACCGCACCCAGGAGGTCGTGCGGGGTGCGCTCGACAAGAAAGGGCTCGGACCGGACGACATCGCGGCTCTCGGCATCACCAACCAACGAGAGACGACTGTCGTGTGGGACAAAAGCAGCGGCGAGCCGGTCATGAACGCCATCGTGTGGCAGGACACACGCACGGACAAGATCTGCCAGGAGCTCAGCAAGGACGGAGGGGACGACCGCTTCCGTCCCAAGACGGGCCTGCCACTCGCTACCTACTTTTCGGGGCCAAAGATCAAGTGGATTCTCGACAACGTCGACGGCGCACGCGAGAAGGCGGAAAACGGCGACGTCCTCTTCGGGAACCTGGATGCATTCTTGATCTGGAAGCTAACCGGAGGACCCGATGGCGGCGTGCACCTAACCGACGTCACCAACGCGAGCCGCACCTTGATGATGGATCTCGAAACCCTGGAGTGGGATGACGAGATCCTTTCCGCTTTGGGCGTCCCGCGGGCAATGCTCCCGGAGATCCACAGCTCCAGCGAAGTGTACGGGGAAGCGGGTGATTTCGGAGGGCTCCAAATCGGCGGAGCGCTCGGCGACCAGCAGGCGGCCGTGTTCGGTCAGACCTGCTTTTCGGTGGGCGAGGCTAAGAACACCTATGGGACGGGGAACTTCCTGCTGCTCAACACGGGGAACGAAGCCGTGCAGTCCAAGAACGGCCTGCTGACCACGCTCGGCTACAAGATCGGTGATGAAGCACCCGTCTATGCGCTGGAAGGTGCGATCGCAATCACCGGTGCGCTCGTCCAGTGGGTGAGAGACAACCTCGGCATGATCAGTTCAGCGCCGGAGATCGAAGACCTCGCTGCATCGGTCGAGGACAACGGCGGCTGCTACTTCGTGCCCGCCTTCTCGGGTTTGTTTGCTCCTTACTGGAAGGGCAGCGCACGCGGCGTGATCGCGGGCCTCACCCGTTATGTGAACAAGGGCCACATTGCGCGCGCCGTCCTCGAGGCGACCGCGTGGCAGTCCAAAGAGGTCGTGGATGCGATGAACGCCGACTCCGGAGTCGACCTCACGGCACTCAAAGTTGACGGTGGCATGGTCGCCAATGAGACGCTGATGCAGTTCCAGGCCGACGTGCTCGGTGTTCCCGTCATAAGGCCAACCGTTGCGGAGACGACGGCACTGGGCTCCGCTTACGCGGCAGGACTTGCCGTGGGCTTCTGGAGCGAGCTCGACGAGCTTCGGGAGAATTGGGGCAAGGACAAGGAGTGGGAGCCCCAGATGGAGGAAGACGAGCGCGCCAAGCAGTACGCGATGTGGAAAAAAGCTGTTACCCGGACGTTTGACTGGATCGAGTAGGTAGGTGCTCCGAGACGCCCCCTCCTCCGGATCACGCAGGCTTTAAGTGATCGCTCCGGAGGGGGCGTCTCTCCGCTCCCCCGGGCCAGGCAAAGGTAAGCCCGGTTCTTAACGGCGGGAAACCCGGGCCGGCAAAAAGTAAGGCCGTGATTTAGCGGGCGAAGAACCAAGCCAAAGTCCCTGCCGAGCAGTAGATAGCGAGGGTGTGGGTTCATGGAGACCGACGTTTTGGTTGTGGGCGGTGGGGCTACCGGGGCTGGCGTTGCCCGGGATGCGGCAATGCGCGGGTTCAGTACCGTTCTGGTTGATCGCAACGACCTCGCTATGGGGACCACCGGCCGCTTTCATGGATTGCTGCACTCCGGCGGGCGCTATGCGGTGAAGGACCCGCCCTCAGCGGTCGAATGCATGGAGGAGAACCGGGTGCTCCGGAGGATCGCTGCCGACGCCATCGAGGACACGGGCGGTCTCTTCGTGTCGACGCCGTGGGATGACCCCGCCTATTCCGACCTCTTCTACTCGGGCTGCATAGAGGCAGGGATCCCGGTCGAAGCGCTTTCGACTGCCGAGATCCTCAGACG
>JALZIO010000144.1 GCA_030860245.1 Actinomycetota bacterium
CGACGCGCCACCCTCCCTCACTCCGTTCGAAGACCAGTGTCTGTATCGAGTTCAGAGCAGGGTTTAGATCTTGCTCCTCCGCCGCACCACACCAGCGCGCCCCACCACCGCTTGCGGGCGTCCACGCGTCGGCCACGAAACTCTCTTCGATCAGACCGCTGTTCTCATGCGTTCCCCTGTTCAGCCACAGCCGCCCAAACGTGGCGAGATCCAGGGGACTCATCTGGAGATGTCCGAAGCCGTAGGGGATACCCTCGGTATCCGCTGGCCATGTCCATCCCGAACAGCGGAGGGGGCCGAGAAGCCGGCGATCGGCGTAAGCCAGAAGTCCCTCGGGAAGCGCAGTCTCGAGCACGGCCGCAATCAGGTGAGCGGTTCGGTTGTCGTGCTGAACGCGACTCCGGGTGGCTTCTCGGCGGGCAGCGAGAGGATCGCTTCGACCCACGACGATTCGAGGGCGATGATCCGGTCGATATCGAGAAAGCCGTCACCGGCGATGCTCATTGTCATCGTCACAAGATGGCGCATTCTTACACCAGAGTGATGGGTCCGCGCCGCCGGGAGGAAATCGGTGACGTGAACATCGATGCTCTCGAGATAGCCGTCCTCGAGCGCGCAACCCACGAGACTGGCAATTACGGGCTTGGTCAGAGAATAGGTATCGACAGGGCGCTCAACGCCCTGCCCGTGGAACGATCGGGTGTGCACCTTCGAACCGGCGACGACCACGAGGTTGTCGACGTGGGCGCAGCACGATTTCCCGCACATCTCTTCGAGGTCCATAAACAGGGCACGCGAACGGTCTTCTTGCAGAGGCGGTTCAGGGGATGCCATGGGGCCACGTTAGTGCTTGACCAAGGGAGCCAAATCACCGCACCCCTGGCCACATTCCCGCAGATCATCAACTTCCTTGCAGGCAATGGGAGGCTCTCCTTATCACCATTTTCGCACACAGCTCTGGTCCGGTTATCGGCTAGGGTCATGCCGGTGGGCGTACGGAACCTCTCGTCATTTGCCACCATCCACGATCGCCTATGGGGGGCGTGGCGTGACAAATGACGCGCTTCCGCTGTGTGAAGTGTGGTTCGAAGCCGAGCGCATCGACGACGACCTCTTCCGCATCTTCGAACCCCATGCCGGTCCTCTCATCCAGTCGAACATCTGGCTCGTTCTCGGCGGGGAACGCGATCTTGTGGTCGACTCGGGCAACGGGCTCGCGCCGCTTCGGCCGTTCCTCCAGCGCCTGCGGCCCGACCCCGAAAAGCCCCTGCTCGCCGTCGCCACCCACGCACACATGGACCACCTGGGAGGGTTGAACGAGTTCGAAGAGCGGCTCCTCCACCGCGCCGATGTGGAAGCCGTTGCGGCCCCCGACCGGCTACTCTTCGCAGACGAGATCTGGCCGGGCGCATCAGAGCAGATGGCCAATGCGGGCTATCCGCTGCCGGGGCTCGGGATTCAGGCCGTGCCTCACCGCAACTTCGACCCGCGTGCGTTCAAGCCTCCCGGGACGACACCAACGTTGCTCCTGGACGAGGGCGCCGTCATCGACCTCGATGGACGAACGTTCAAGGTGCTGCATCTCCCTGGTCACACGCCGGGCTCGATCGGGCTGTTGGACGAATCACGCGGCGAACTGTTCGCAGGCGATGCGGTCTACGCCCTCGACCCTCTGATCGACACGGCTCCGACATCCGATATCCCCTCGTTCATCGCCACGATGAAACGCCTCCGGGAGCTTCCGGTCGACATCGTGCACGGAGGCCACGACATGAGCTTCGGTTGCGAGCTGCTGATCCAGCGATGCGATACCTACCTGGCCGCTCGGGGCGATCCCGGACGATTCATCGATCCGGATGGGCAATAGCGTCGAGGGCGGCACCGGAAGCCGGCGGCCCGTCATCCAGGCCGTGAACAAATCCCTCGCGCCAGCTCGGGTAGCGCAGCCGCCAGCCGAACGCGTCCTTGGCTTTGGCGTTGGCCGAGCCCCGGACGCGAGTCAGCACCGAAACGCCGGCCTCACCTGCAGCGAGCCACCCGACCATGAGTGGCACCTGTCGCGGCGGCTTCGCGCCGATGACGCCGGCCAAGTAGGGCAGCCAGACCGAGACGGTCGCTGGTTCGTCATCAACGACGTTGTAGACACCGCGCCCGCCTTCAGTGAGGGCTCGCACCGTTGCCCCCGCGGCATCGTCGATATGTACGAACGACCAGACACCGCCACCATCACCGACAATTGGGAAGCGCCGCCTGTGAACTGCCTCGAGATGCTCACCTCCTTTGCCAATGGATGTACCGGGCCCGTAGAAGCGCCATAGCGCAGGACCAACCCCTCGAGACAACCGGCTTCAGTAACATCGCGCTCCTGCTGACGTATCGCTGCGAGCGTCTGCCTCATCGCTTTGGGCGGGGCCGGGTCGAGCGGGTCATCCTCGGTCTTGATGGGCCTTCCGACGCGTGCGTTCGGCCACCCAGTGAAGCTTTGCGCCAGAAATCGCGACGCGCCGGCCGCTCCGGCGGCCTCGAGCAGGTACCGGGTGCCACGGGTTCGCAGTTCGTTTGTCGTCGCAAACGACTGATCGAACCTACGCATGCTCACCTTCCCGCTGAGCGCCGTCTGCTGCTGGATCACAATTTCAGGTTCGGCATCGGTGACGGCCTGGAAAACGGCCCCGCGATCGAGGCCGTCCATCACAACGGCCTCGGCCCCAAGGTCGCGCAACGACTTGACCTTCTCGGGGCTTCGTGTCGCCCCGATGACCTCGTGGCCGTATGCCGTCAGTAGAGGCACGAGCCGCCTGCCAATGGCACCGGTCGCGCCTGCGAGAAACACGCGCATCTCCGTCTCCTCCCAGCTCACGACATGACGAGGCGGCGTTGCCTTGAGTTGCTCTCGACAGAACCTCTACAGGTCGGCGAGTCCCATGACCCGATGTCCACAGGTCCTCGAGGCCCAAGGTCGCCCTCGGACTAGCGGCCGGGGTCCGTCTCGGTGGCCTTGCGATCTAGTTCCTCGGCCTGCTCCCGCCGGCGCTGGGCCTCCTCGGCGTACCGCTGAGCCTGTAGGTCGGCCTCACCAGCCTCCCTTGCCCGCGTCTGAGCCTCGTCTCGGTGTTCGACCGCCTTCTCCCGCTGCCGCTCCTCATTCTTTGCTCGAGCGCGCTTTGAGCCCGCAAAGGCGATGACCGCCAGCACAACCACCGCTGCAATGACAAGGACAATGATCAACCATTCAGGCATCTGCATCCCTCCTCGAGTAGTTCTCGTGGCATTCCCTGGTCCAGCCGTCCCCAAACACACGTCCCCCGCAACGCTTGGATTGCTCGCTGGTGCAAGCAACGGTGACGTCTCAGCCCTTTACCGCACCCATAGTGAAACCGGCGATGAACCGTTGCAGGAGCAGATTGAAGACCAAGGCAATCGGCAGAGCAACGACCACCACGGCGGCCTGCAACGACTGCCAGTAGAAGACGTCGCCACGGATCAGCTCGGTCGGGACCCCGACGCTTATGGTCTTTTCCGTGGTCGAGGAGACGAAGGCGAGCGCGTAGATGAATTCGTGCGCCGACAGAGTGAAGGCGAAGACGATGACGGCAACAATCCCGGGGAAGGTGAGCGGGATCACGATGTGAAGAAACGCACCGAGCCGGCTGTAGCCGTCGACCATTGCCTGCTCCTCGATGTCCTTCGGAATGCCCTTCAGATATCCGATGAGCAGCCACACGGACACAGGGATCGTGATCGTCGGGTAGATAAGCACCATCGACCAGGTGTTGTTTAGCAGACCGAAGTACCCGACGACTCGCGTCAGCGGGATGAACAGCAAGGTGGGCGGGATCAGGTACACGAAGAAGATGGCGATGCCGAGGGGACCGCTCCACTTCATGTCGAGACGGGCAAGCGCGTAGGCGGTTGGCAGCCCGATGAGGAGCGTGACCGCGACGACCAAAAGGCCAACCCATAGCGTGTTCCAAGCGAACGTGAGGAACTCCGTGTCGTAGAACAAAAGCCTCCAGTGGTCGAGGGTTGGAGGCAGGTTGTAGATGAACGGGTTATTCGCCTTGGTATAGAGATCGGGGTCCGCTTTGAACGAGGTGATGGCGCTCCAGATAAACGGTCCAGCTCCGGCCAGCGCGGCGATGAGCGCCGTAAGGTAAAGCGCCATTCGTCCACCGGTCGCGCGGCGGCGGCGCTGGCGGCGGCGGCTTTCGACCTCGTCTTTGTCCGTTAGATCTATGCGCCCACCGGTGAATCTCTCGACACGTTCGCCGGCACCGACCGTCATGACTACATCACCTCCCTGTGCCGGACCGCTCGGAGGATCGCGATCGCCGCGGCCAGCAACAGCGGGAACAGGAAGAGGGCGACGGCTGCGCCCTGGGCGAGGTCCCCGCCCTCGACCCCTTTGAAGAAGGCCCAGCTGGACAAAACCTGGGTTGACTGCGTGGGGCCCCCTCGCGTCAGAATGAAGACGACCGTCATATCTGCAAAGGTGAGGATCGCACCGAATAGGACGGCCACCGCAGTGATGGGCAGCGTGAGCGGGATGCTGATCTCCCATAGCTTGCGCCAGAAGCCGGCCCCGTCCACCTCCACCGCGTCGCTGATGTCGGACGGAATCGCCATGAGCCCCGCCATAATGATGACGGTTGCGACCGGGACGATGCGCCAGACATGCACGGCGATGATCGAACCCATCGCTAGGACCGGGCGTCCCAGGTAGAACAGGTTCGTCTCGATGAGCCCGAACCATCGCAGCACCCAGTCGATGGGGCTGAAGATCGAGTTGAGTAACCACAGCCACGAGACTGCCGCCAGCGACACCGGAGTAGTCCACGGCAGCAATACGCAGAAGCGGACGAACCACTTCCCCTTGAAGTCCTTGACGAGCACCGTCGCGAGGATGTGCGCGATCAGGACAATCAGGACCATAGAGATCCCGGTGAAGATGATCGTGTTCCAGAAAGACGTCCAGAACACGCTCGAGGACAGGATCGTGCGCCACTGCCGGAGCCCCACGAAGTCGAGGCTCGGATTCCCGGTAGTCACGTCGCTGAAGCTGAACATGATGGCGAGGAAGAACGGGAACGCCACGAGGCCGATGATGTAGACGGCCGTCGGCAACAGGAAAAGCCTCGCCAACAGGTCCTCTCGGTCGGTTAACTTCCGCTTCGCCGGTGCCACCCGGTGCCTCTGGTCCAAGGCGGGAGCCTCCACGCTCACGGTTGAATCTCCGCTAGGGTGCGCGCCGCCGTCATAGGCGCACCGGCCTCGGTTCAGTTCGTTCCCCGGTCTCGCTGTCAAAGAAGCGCAGGTCTCTCTCGTGGATCGCAAACCGTTGATCTCGGCCCTCGAAGACGGCCACGTCCACGGTGGCCGGGACCCGGGCGATGATGTGGGCATCATCGTGGCCGAGGCCCGAAACGGTCGCATAGATGTGCCGGTCGCCCGATAGGTATTCCATGCGATATACACGCACGTCGACCTCGAGCACCCGGTCACCCTTGCGGTCGATCGCCTCGACCGGCAGGAAGTTCTCCGGCCGGAAGCCGAGGAGATGATCACCTCGGTCGATCAGGTTCATTGGTGGCGATCCAATAAAAGTCGCAACGAAAGTGTCGGCCGGGTTGGAGTAGACCTCCTTCGGAGGGCCGATCTGGCGGACCTTACCTTTGAACATGACCGCGATCCGGTCGCCGAGGCCCATGGCCTCGACCTGGTCGTGTGTGACATAGATCGTCGTCGTCCCCAACCGTTCCTGAAAC
>JALZIO010000150.1 GCA_030860245.1 Actinomycetota bacterium
GTCACAGTCTGAGTCGGGCGCTGTATGACCCCATGGCGTTGAGGCCGTCGAGGCAGGGGTGGAGGTCGTCATCGGCATCCTGAGCGCCATCGTGTGGACCCCGCTTGTCGGGCTTGGACTCGTGCTGATGCTTCCGGAGGAGAATCGGGCACGCGTTCGCGCCGTAGCCCTCTTGGGGGCCGCGGTACCGCTGGCGCTGTCGTTGAGCCTGCTCCTGGGGTTCGATCGCAGCGCCACTACTCCGCAGTTCGGCGAGTCCCGCACATGGATTCCCGAGCTCGGAATGACTTACACGTTGGCGGTGGACGGACTGTCGTTGCCGTTGATCCTGCTAACGACTTTGCTTGTGTTCGTCGCCCTACTGTCGTCTCTGCACGTTAGCCGCAGTCCGAAAGCCTTCTATATCTGGGTATTACTTCTGGAGTTCTCATGTCTGGGCGTCTTCGTCGCGCGCGACTGGTTCCTGCTGTACGTGTTCTGGGAGATCGCCCTGGTCCCGATGTTCTTCCTCATCGGATTGTGGGGCGGGCCGCAGAAAGAACGAGCAACCATGACATACTTCTTGTATACCCTGGGTGGGTCGATCTTCATGCTGATCGGCATCTTCGCGATATACCTCGCGGCGGATCCTCACACCTTCGACATGGATGCACTTCAGGTCGCCAGCCGTGGCTGGACCGCTGGCTTCCAAGTTGCACCGTTCCTCGCGTTGCTGGCTGGGTTCGCGGTCAAGATCCCGATATTCCCTCTGCACGGCTGGCTGCCCCTGGCACACGTCCAAGCCCCCGCGCCCGTGAGCATCATCTTGTCCGGTGTGATGCTCAAGCTCGGGGCCTATGGTCTGCTCCGCTCGACCGAGATCCTGCCGGAAGGCGTCCGCAGGTTAGCGCCACTTCTGTTCTTTCTCGCCCTCGTCAACATCCTCTACGGTGCTTTGCTGGCCTTCAGGCAGAATGACGTCAAGGCCCTAGTGGCGTTCAGCTCCATCAGTCACATGGGGTTCGTGGTCCTTGGGATCGCCGCACTTGATCACACGGGTTTCTCAGGAGCTGTCTTCATGATGGTTGCTCACGGCATCGTAACGGGGGGACTTTTCATGCTGAGCGGCATGCTCTACGAACGCACCCACACGCTCGCTCTCGACGAGATCGCCGGGGTCGGTTCCCGCATGCCCATCTTGAAGGCCCTTTTCACTCTGGCCCTTCTTGCTTCGATGGGTCTTCCGGGCCTGGTCCAATTCCCGGGTGAGGTGCAGGTGCTCCTGGGAGCATTCCAGCGGTTCGGTCTTCCCGTTCTGTTCGCCGCCGCCGGAATCCTGATAACGGCCACGTTCACGCTGCGCGTCATCGGGGGTGTGCTTGCCGATGACACGGAGAGCCGGTGGAGAGATCTCTCAGATTTGCGAGGCGCGGAGCTGGCCGCGACCACTCCTCTCGTTGCCCTCGCGGTCATTCTGGGTGTGGCACCTGGCATCGTGCTCGGACTATCCAACACCACGATCGAAACATTGATAGCTCGGTTCGGGTGAGCGAGATGGCTCACGTGACCACCGCCTCCAGCTCCGAGCGGTCGAAACGGGAACGACTTCTCGAAGCCGTAGAACACGTCGGCCACCTGCTGCCGAGTCAGGGTCCGATCACGACCTTCGTTCACCACAACACCTTGCATGGACTGCAGCATCTTCCATTCGATGAGGCCGCGATGGCAGGCGAGGACTTCTTCGGCGCCCAGGCTTACGTACCCGTCGAGGTGTCTCGCCACCACTATCGGGTGGGACGGATCACAGACCTCGACCTAGACGCGGTGACCGTCGAGCGTTCGGGAGCTGGAGAGGGTGAAGTCATCGGCACGGTTGGTGGCACCACGCTCACCGACACGGACATACGCCGCTTGCACTTGCTCCACGGCATAAACCGGATCGACACGTCGATGCTTCGCTTCCTGATATCGGAACGCGACGCGACCAGGCGGGTGATGGACGACGTGCCGCCCGGAGCCAGATCACACGTGCTGAAGAAAGGCACGAGCGAGCTGAGCGAGAGCATCGATCGCGTGGGCCGGGAGCTGACCTCGGCGGAATGGCTCGGTCGTCTGATCGGTTTGGACATCGCGTCGCAGGTAACCGCGACGGCCTTGCAGGATGTCGCCGCAGACAGCACCCCACGCAAAACCATCACTGCGCTGCTCGGAGATCTCGGTGTGCCCGAAGCGCGACGAAGCCGCTACCTGGAGGTGGTCGATCGCGAGCTGGGGCACATGGAGGACATCGATCGGGACCGCGCTCGGCGAGTATGGCTCGCTGCTGAAGCTCGCTTGGTCGATCGTCTGGCGCGCCGTCATCTCGATCTGCCGGGAGACCTGGAGGAGATCGAGCGACGGATCCTGCTCGCGCCCGAACCTTATGTGGTGGGATCGTTGTGGACGGCCTGCCTGGCTGCGTTCGACGTTTACGACCCGTTGTCTGCGACCGACCCTCGCACTCTGGACTCGCGCGATCCCGACGCCTCCGTAGATCGTCTCGGGGAGCTCTTCACCACGATCCAGAGTGGCGGCGGGGCCGAGGTCTGGCTCGACCCCGAAGAGCGCGCCGCAGTTGAGGACGCTGTTCGGCCTGTACTCGAAGAGCTCCGCATGCGCGTGCAGATCAACCCAGAACAAGCGCAAGACCCGAACCTGCGTGAAGCGGCAAGCGCGGCCTGGTTCGCGCTCCACGATCTCGACAAAGGCAGTTTCACACGGACCGGGCTTGATGCTCTGGTAGCCCTGGCGTCACTCGTTCCGGACACCGAAGAGGTCTCTCGCGCGGCCCGCCGGATAATCGTCAAAGACCCCGTGCGCGCTATGCGGGCTGAGGCCGACTCTGTGCTGGAGGCCGATCTTTCCAGGCTCGGACACGATCTCACTCATACCGAGTTGCTGTCGCGCTTGACGGCCATCGACGCGACAGCGTTGGTCAACCGCTACATGATCCGCGTCTGCGCAAGCTTCCTCGACCTCGGGCAAGCGGCGTGGAGGATGCCCGACCGAACTCTTGGTTTCTACGGCGCATGGCGGTCTTCTCTCGAGCACGATCCCACCCTTGCCGTCAGCGGACTACGCCGGTGGCCCCCCCGGATCGAAGACCTCCCCAAAGATCCCGCGGAGACACTCATCCTCCAGCTCGAGCGCCTCGCCGTCGATCCGACCGACTGGCACGGCTATCTCGGCCGGATGCTGGCTGCGCTGCCGGGCTGGGCGGCGATGATGAACTGGCTCGGGAACAACCCCCAGTTCCCTACACAGAAAGCGCGGCCTACCGACCTCGTTCAGTACCTCGCTGTCAGGCTTACGGTCGAAGCCGAGGTTGTGAGCCAGTCCTTCGAACAATCGCTGGGCGTCGATGACCTTCGGTGCGACGTTCTATCGCAGCGGCTCCACTCCAGGGCTACCGAGCTGTTCGTCCGCAGGGAGTTGCATCGGGGGGTACTCCCGAGCGTCGTGGCCCAAGCGGCGCGTGATCTCGAGCGGCGTGGCGGTCACAACGAGGAGTGGTCCAACGTCGCGGTCCAAGCGTGGACCGCACACCGCCAGTCCGATACCGAAGCCCGAGCCAGAGCCGCGGACCAGGTCTGGCGGCTCTTCCGGCTGGCCCAGCTTGCGGGATGGTCGGCGGAAGACGTTCGGATGCTGTCATCCTCGACCCGGGACCGCATCCTCGCCACGCTCGACGGCTATCCCGAGAGGGACCATCGGACCGTCTGGCTGGCAGCCTTCGAACGTCACTATCGTGAGGAGATCCTCGGAGCGCTTGCGGCGAATCGCGCCAACGGCCGTTGGCAGGTTCGAGACCGGAGACCAAAGGCCCAGATGGTCTTCTGCATCGACGAACGCGAGGAATCTATGCATCGGGCGGTCGACGAGCTCGACGCGGAATACGAGACCTTCGGAGCCGGCGGGTTCTTCAACATGGCGATGGACTACAGCGGGTTTGACGATCACGATGTGACCCCGCTCTGTCCCGCCGGAGTCATCCCAACCAACCGGGTAAAGGAGGTGCCGCGCGATGACGAGGTGTCCCTAGCCAAGGCCGAAGAGCGACGCACCCGCCGCTTGTGGCGTGAAACCGCAGAGAACACTTACTGGGAGCTCAAACGCAATGCTGTCTCCGGCCTTTTCCTGACCCAGCTCGTGGGGCTTCTCCAGTCGGTCCCCTTGACGGCCCGCGTGCTGGCGCCCTGGAAGTGGGTGGAGCTGAAGGAAAGGCTCGAGAAGCGAGTGATCCCATCGCCGGAGACTCAGCTGACCGTGGACGCGGACCACTTCGACGGCCTCGGGTTCAGCTTTTCCGAACAGGCCGACCGCGTCGAAACGCAACTACGCAATATCGGCCTTAC
>JALZIO010000152.1 GCA_030860245.1 Actinomycetota bacterium
TCGAGGAAGTCGGGGAGGGCCCGGTGGCGTTGTTCATCGCCACGCCCGGCCAGCTCAACATCCAGCCTCGGATCGACGGCGCCGCCGACGCCATAAAGGAGTCCGGCGCGCCCATCGAAGCGCAGCAGATCACGACGGGCGCCGAGCTCCCGGAGGAGTTGCAGAAGATCGAGGCGTACTACAACGGGCATAAAGACGTGAAGGGGATGTTTGCGGTCGACGCGGGCAGCACCCAGGGCGTCGCACAGGTAATGGAGAAGTTCGGCCTCGTAGACAAGGGGGTTGTGGGTGGCGGGTACGACCTGCTTCCGGAAACCCTCAAGCTCATCGACGAAGGCCACCTGAGCTTCACCATCGACCAGCAGCCCTATTTGCAGGGCTTCTACCCGGTCTTTCAGATGTACCTCTGGCACCTGTCCGGGGGCTTGAGCGGGCCGGCCGACACGAACACCGGCCTGCTGTTCGTGACCCAGGAGAATGTCGCAGGCTATCTCGAGAATTCCTCGCGCTTCGAAGGAGACTCCGAAGAGCAGAAAATTCTAGAACCCGCTTCGTAAATGGCCAAGGAAGCAGTCGGCGGGGACGTGGGCGCCTCCGACAGCGCTCAGTCTTCCCCCGGGCTTGGAAGCCGCGTCTCCGAGCTCCTGCTCAGGCAGCGCGAGGCCTCGATCCTGTTCGTGGCGATCGCGCTGGCCATTTATTTTCAGTCCTCCAACTCCGCTTTCCTGAGCTCAGGGAACGTACGGTCGCTCTCTGAGTTCACCTACGCCACGGCCATCATCTCCGCCGGCCTCGTCATGCTGCTGATCTGCGGCGAGATCGACCTTTCGGTTGGTCAAGCGTACGGTTTTGCGCCGATCGCGATGTATCTGGCGGACCAGACCCTTGTTCTCCCGGTTGCGATCATCGTCGGACTGCTCGCCACGGCGGTGATCGGCCTCGTCAACGGCGTCGCAACCGTTTACCTTCGTGTCCCGTCCTTCATCGCAACGCTTGGGATGTTCTTCTTCCTGGGCGGGGTGAATGTGATCCTGACCGACGGTTTCCCCAAGACGGCGCCCTCTGGCAGCTTCCTGACCGAGATCCTCGGCGGCGCAGACTGGTCCGGCATAGCGTGGTGTCTGTTAATCGTGCTGTTTATGCACATCCTGCTCAACCGCACCCGCTGGGGGCTGCACACATTCGCCACCGGCGGCAACCCCGTAGGCGCCAGCGAAGCGGGTGTCAAGACGGCAAGGATCAAGGTCGGCAACTTTATGCTCTGCAGCGCGCTCGGAGGTTTCGCAGGAATCCTCGACGCGCTCCGGATCGGATCCATCGATCCTCTTGCGGGTGGTCCCAACATCATGTTCTTCGCCGTTTCTGCCGCCGTCATCGGCGGCACAGCCCTGGCAGGCGGCACCGGCACCATCATCGGCGCTTTCCTGGGCACTGTGGTGCTCTCGATAATGCAAAACGGGTTCAGCCTGCAGGGCGTCAGCGCCTACACCTTCAACGTCATCCTGGGCATCGCCATCCTCACCGCAATGACGCTGAACGTCTATGTCGGCAGCCTGCGTCGCTCGGGAAGGGCATGATGGCACAAGCCCGGCAAGAGGACACCACCAGCAGTGCACCCGAGGCGCTGCGCGCCGAGGGCATCGTCAAGCGCTTTGGCGCCCTCACGGCCCTAAGCGGGGTGGACCTCCATTTGCGCAAGGGTGAGGTGCTCGGACTCATCGGGGACAACGGGGCCGGAAAATCCACCCTGATCAAGACCATCACGGGCTTCCATCGCCCCGATGAAGGCCAAATGTATGTCGATGGCGAGCCGGTGACCCTCCGGTCGGTCGCCCAGGCCCGCGCCCTGGGAATCGAGACCGTCTTTCAAGATCTCGCGTTGATCTCGGAGTTGAGCGTGTACCACAACATGTTCCTCAACAGCGAACTTACCTTGAAACCGTTTCCGCTCCTCAACAACCGCAAGATGAAGGAGCGCACCAAGCAGTACATCGACGATATGGGGGTCAACATTCCGTCGATCGACACCCAGGTGGGGCGGCTCTCCGGTGGCCAGCGTCAGGCAATCGCCGTGGCGCGTTCGGTGTACTCGGACGCGAAGATCCTGCTGCTGGACGAACCACTTGCGGCCATGGGCGCCAAGGAGGGCGCCATGATCCTTGACCTCGTCCAAAAGCTCAAAGACGAGGGACGGGTTTCGATCATTCTGATCGCACACAACTACTCGCACGTGTTCGAGGTCTGCGACCGTGTCAACCTCCTGCAGCACGGGCGCATCAGCTACGACAGACCGACGAGCGAGTCCTCGGTTGAGGAGCTTACCGAGTTGGTCGTGGCCGAGTACCGCAAGGCGAGGACTACCAGTTAGCCCTTACCCCGCTCTTGGCACGCCGGCATGGGCGCGCACCGACGCGCCCAGCTCGTTCATGGACTCCGGGTAGGGGCCCACGCGCCCATCGGTGTAGCGGGTGAGCTCCCACAGATCGGTTATGCCGCTGTCGATGCCCTGATCGACGGCCGTTTGCATATCGTGGGTGAATTCCAGAGATGCGTCGAGCCATTCGATCGCCTCTGAACCCTCCATCACGGGGAAGTGAGCGGTGAGCAGCACGTCCGGTTGCATCGCCCGCACGGAACGGATAGTTGCCGCATACGCCCGTACATCGTAGTAGCGCGGAGGAATCAGACGGTTCCCGGCCCGGTCGTAGATTCCGTCATGGAGCACGGCGTCGATCAGGATCAGCGCCCGGCTGCGCTCATCCCACAGGCCAATGTGCCCCAGGGTGTGGCCGGGCAGATGAAGGACCTGGGCGCGCCACCCATGGCCGAGCCGCAGGGTTTCGCCGCCCCGCAAACCCCAGTCGATCGGGCAGTCACCGCCCAGCTCGGCCGAGATCCACTCGATGGAATCGGCATCAGGGCCGAAGCCGTATGGCTCGTACCAGCGGTAGTTCTCGGCGAGCATCGCCTGGTTGCTTTCGATCCAGCGCCGGTCGAGCTCATGGCACAAGAACCGGGCGCTTCGGCTACGGGTGCGCACGGATCGGTTGCCGCCGCAGTGGTCGACGTCGGCGTGGCTGATGATGACCTCGTCGACAGCTTCGAGTGAGGTTCCGATCGACCCTAGATACGGTTCGATCACCTCGTTCGGCGTGCCGGCCAGCCCGGTGTCGACCAGCACGGTGCGTTCGTCGCCGAGGAGCACGTACTGACACATGAAGCGCGGGCCGAGGTCGGACTCGATCCGATGTATGCCGGGGACAATCTCCATTTCGCTCCTATCACTTCATAGGACGACTCGGACTTCGTCGCCTTCCACGCGGGTGGGGAACTTTCGCAGCCGTATGTCCGGGAATGCGAGGCACCGGCCCGAGGGTATATGCCATTCGAGCGCATGCCACGGGCAGGTAACGATCTCGCCTTCGTGGATCCAATCGAGCTTCCAGTCGGTGTGGGGGCCGTAGCCGACCGTCCCCGACGTGGCTCCCTCGCACAGGGGCCCCCGTTGGTGAGGACAGAGGTTGGGGATGGCGTGCCACGAGCCCTCGATGTTGAACACGCCGATCTCCCGCCGCCCCACCCTCACGATGCGGTGGGCGCCCTCGGGGATGTCGGCCGTGCGGGCGACGACATACTCGCGGGTCAACGCTCTCCTAAGCTTCCAACCTGAAGAAGCGGGCAGCGTTGCCGCCCATGATGGCGCGTCGGTCGGACGCTGAGAAGGGCAGCCCGAACACGTACTGAGGGTGGTCGAAGTCGTGGTGCGGCCAGTCGGAGGCGAACATCGCCCGGCCGGCCCCGTCGAACAACTCGAAGAGCTTGACGATATCGTCGCGCCGCTCGGGCTCCTCGATCGGCTGGGTGCCGAAGTACCACCTCTTTATGTAGTGGCTGGGGCGCTCCTGCAGGAACGGCACCTCTCGCCGCCGCTCGGTGTATTCCTTGTCCAGACGATTGAGCATGAACGGGACCCAACTGATTCCGGCCTCCATGATGCCGATGCCCAGATCCGGGAAACGCACCGGCACACCAGTCTCGAGCAAGCTGATCATGTTGGCCATCATGGAGAACGGATGAGCCACCGCGTGTTGCGCGAGCGAGGTCTGGAACACCTCGAGTTGGAAGGGGAAGGTCGGGTACACCGCTTCGACGCTGTGCATCACGACCGGAAGCCCCGCCTCCGTCGCGGCCTCGTAGACCGGGTCATAGATGTGATGCCCGTACAGCGGCCGAACCCCCGACGCAGGGAGGTAGACGCATACGAACTCGGGTTCGCCGACGTGCCTTCGGATGTCCTCTGCGGACGCAACCGGATCCTGAGGGGCGATCACGAGCGACCCCTTGAGCGTGGGTTCGGCGAGCAGCCAATGATCGTGGAGCCAGGCATTGTAGGACTGCGCCAAAGCCACCGCGAACCGGGGGTCCCGCACCATAGCAAGGGCCAGGAGGTGGTCGGGGAACAACACCGCCCGATCCACGTGCAGATCGTCAAGGCCCGAGCGCATCTCCGAAGCAGAGTCGACGGTCTGCTTGCGGTTGCTCCCACCCGGCCAAGGTATCCGGTACTCGGCGCGCGGCGACATTCCGGGGAGGTCGAGGTAGCGCTCCGGAACCCTCGCAATCTCACGCAGGGCGACATCCCAGGGAGAGGGGGCATAGCCGGCCATCCCCGCCGGATCCTCGTGAATGTGGACATCTGCATCGACTACGAACAGGCTCTCGAGGGTGTCCCGGTCCGGGCTCTCTAGTTCTCCTGCGATCGCGCACATCCTTCCCACCTCGAGCGGCGTCCTAGTATAGGCAGCCGATGCCCAGCGACTCCTCCCTCGGGTCCTTCCACGTCCACGAAGGCCACGCCTTCGAGGGCTTCACGATCGAGAACCGGCGCGGTGCCGTGATGCTGGTCGCACGATGTGATTGCGGTGACGCCCTCGGTGTCGCCGACGCTGCATTCAGAGACTGCCCCGACTGCAACGGGCCCAGTAGAGAAGCGAGGAGTTGCGGCCGCTGCGGCGCGACCGGGATCGTCGTCGATCACAACGCTCTCACCTGGCGGCGCCCTGACCCTTAACCCTTTAC
>JALZIO010000162.1 GCA_030860245.1 Actinomycetota bacterium
ACGTCGCCCTGCTCCGTGAACTTGATGGCGTTGCCCAACAGATTGATCAGGACCTGCCGCATTCGTGTCACATCCCCAATGACATGATTCCGGTTCTCGTCGACGTAACAGACCAGACCGATTCCCTTGGTTGCAGCAACAGGGGCAAGGAGATCGAGCGATCCCTCCACGCATGCCCGGAGGTCGAACGACTCGTGTTCGAGCTCCAGTTGACCCGCTTCGATCTTCGAGAAATCGAGGACGTCGTTGATGATCGCCAGCAACGCTTCGCCGCTGTCTCGAACGGTCCCTACGAAGTCGCGCTGCTCGTCATCAAGGCTTGTGTCCAGCGGCAGTCCGGTCATCCCGATGACGGCGTTCATGGGCGTGCGGATCTCGTGGCTCATCGTTGCCAGAAACGACGACTTGGCGGTGGTTGCGGCCACGGTAGCGTCCCGGGCTCCGATTAGTGCATCAGCGGCTCGTTGCCGTTCTGTTACATCAAGAGAGATGCCGCAGGTTGCATAAAGACGCCCCTGAGCGTCGTACAGCGGGAACTTCACCGACTCATAGAAGTGGCGGCCATCCGCAGCATCGGACCATTCGTCGAGTTGATAGGCGCCCTTTTGGGCTCGGAGGTCGTTGGCGCGGCCACACGGGCGCGAGGTCGGGATCCGGTATAGGTCGGTCTTGCCGAGCAGATCCTCCTCATGGACTCCGAAGGCGCGCTCGAACGACTCGTTGGCGAGAATGTATCGTCCGTCGAGGTCCTTGACGTAAACGGCCGACTGGCTGTTGGCGATGACGGCCTTCAACATGGCGTTATGCGCATCTCGCTCTCGTTGAGCGGCCTTGCGTTGAGTCTCGTTGCGGGCGGTCATCGAACCTCCGATGATCACTCCTTTGTCCCGCAGCAGCGACATCGTCAACGAGACATCGAGGGGTTGGCCGTCCCGGTGGATGCGGATCGTGTCCGGCCGTGTAAAGCGAGCCGCGATCGTCTCGAAGTTGGAAACCTCCTCGCCTTGCTCGAGCCTGCTCAACAGGTTTTCGAAGTCCCGGGGACGATCACCGGGCATCAGCGGCTTGAGAGCCTCGCCTACAGGCCGGCCGATCATGTCCCCGGCAGGATACCCATACATGCGCTCGGCCCCCGGGTTCCAGCTCGTGAGGTACCCGTCCGACGACCAGGCGAGGATGGCGTCGTTGGACGACTGCACGATCGCAGCCAGCTTCGCGCTCGCCTCCCCTGCCTTCTTTTGGTCGGTGACGTCGTGGGCGACTGCGTAGATGAGGCCCGTTTCCACCTGGGGCTGTGAGTTCCACATCAACCAACGGTAGGAGCCGTCCTTGCACCGGTAGCGATTCTCGAAGGTATAGGTGACCGCCCCGGTTCCGAGACCCCCGACCTCGGCGGCGGTCTTGTCCCTGTCGTCAGGATGGACGAAGTCATTGAACGGGCGGCTGGTCAGCTCCTCGATCGAGTAGCCGAGCAGTTGGGTCCAGGCGGGATTGAGGCGCTTGAAATAGCCGTCCAAGCCGGCGATGCAAAGGCATCGACAGCTAGGCGGGTCCCCTTGAAGGCCCACCGGCGAGGCGCCAGCGGTCCTGCTGGCCCCGAACCCCCTCGTGAATCGGCAGGGCACGTGCAACACCTGAGCCCGAAGATCTAGACGCACGCTCGCCTCCACACGACCACGAACCTTTGGCCCGAAACCGAGCTCGAGAGCTTCTGGCGCAGCCCTCGGAACACCGGCGCCGAGGCGCGTCCGGCGGGTGCAACGACGACGTCCACACCGTATGCGTCGGCCACCTCGTTCCACCTGCGTTTGCTCGAGGGCGCACCCGTCAGCACCCGGTTGGCCTGCAAGCGGTCGAGGCCGCCCGGTATGCGCCTGTAGATTCCGGCCCACCGAATGTGCGCCGCGTTCCTGCCGACGTCGCCGGGCCCCCACCGGAACAGGACCATGCGATAGCCCGTGTAGGAAAAGACCCGCTGGCTGAAGTCCACAGGGGCCGCAATCACACACCGCATTCCCGGGCGCGGCGCGATCAGGTTGAGCACGGTATCCGGATCACCCTCCAGCGACTCCGCGAGGACTTCAGGACTCCCTCTCTCCGCCGGCAAGGCGATGCTGGCCAACAAAGGCGAAGGTATCGCCAGAAGCACGGTGAGCGCCGCAAGGGCGATCCCCAGTCTGCGGCTCACCCGAACGAGGGCTCCGAGAAGCTCCGTTGACCCCAGAGCCGCCAGAGGCGCCAGGGCCAGGAACACCAGGGGCCAGTAACGGTGATCGCGGCCCAGGGTGGAGAAACCCCGGCCCAGGTACAGCGGGAGAGCGGCGGACGCGATCAGCGACAGCACCGCCGCCATCAGGGCGGCCAGGACAACCTTGGTCCCGGGGTCCGTTCGCCAGCGCGGAAGCCGGCGGACGAGCCCGTACAACGCGAACGGTGTGACGAGTCCCCAACTACCCAACACGGCAAGAGGTGTGAGGACGACGGGGCGAGCGGCGGTTCCAAAGAAACCTCCGAGCCGAAAGTAGTTGATCACCATCGGCCCGGCCCATAACGCGTAGGTTGCCAGCGCCGGAATGAGCACAAGCGCTCCCAGGCGTGCTCGGCCGACCTCGGTTGCCGTGAGGGCGAGCAGCACAACCGCCAGAAAGGAGACGATGAAGGTTTCACCGCCGGTCAATCCCACCATCCCGATGGTCACACCGCCGGCTACGAGTGAGCCTGCGGATCGCTCCTTGATGCCGATCACCAGGAATAGAAGGGCGACAACCACGAGCACGTAGGCGACATCGCGGGGGAACGGCGGCGTGAGGTTTTGGAAGCCCACGTTGTAGGGACGGGTTGCGATGAGATCGCCCCAATACTTTACGGCTGCGGCGCCGTCATTGGCGCGGGGGTCCAAGATGACATCTGGTTTGCGCAGCAGTATGTATCCGAACCCTCCGCTCAGCGCGCCGAACAACGACGCTGCCGCCCCCGTGATGCAGCGGCCGCTCAGGGCACGCCCAAGAGCAAAGAAGGCAAGGATCGCCCCGGCAACCTGCAGAAATTGCAACGGCCCGAGAGCGTGAAACGCGCGTCCCCCGGGCGTCAGGTGGGCGATAGAAGCCAGCAAAGCGTGGAAGAGCCATGGGTAATAGTTCGGCACATCTCCGGTCACTGTGGCCGAAGGCACCGGCTCGCCCGCCATGAGTTGACTGGCCCAGCCCGTGTGCAAGTTCGTGTCCCACACGTGATCGAGGGGGATCATGCGCCCGACCGGAGCACAGAAAATCACTACGCCCATTGCGACAAGCAGCCACGCAGGCCAAACGACCTCGGGCGGACTCGCCTCATAGGTGCGCCCGCGACGACGCAGGAACGCTGCAACGGAAAGGCCAACCGCAGCAATCGCGGTGATGGCGCGGGTAAGTCCCGGATTGGACAGGATCCGGCCGCCGGTAGCGATGTGCGAAAGCATCAGCACCAGGGCGTAGAGCGTCAGTCCGGGAAATGCGAGCCCAAGCCGGGTGGTTCGGCCCAGCTTCAACCGGCTTGTGACGAGGTCCGCCACCAGATATCCGAGCGCCAGAAGCAAAGCCGCTACCCCCATCGCCTGCAGGCCCGCTATTGCCGGGGACGAGGGGGTCGAGAACATCGGGCCGGTACCCTACTTGGTCCCAGGAGGCAAGCAGGTAAGGAGGCAAGGACGAATCGTAGTGACGATGTGGCAGTGGGCCGTCGCGGACGGCTTACCATTCGTGCCCATGGATGAGATACCTGTCAACGAGCCACTCGAGATCCGATTGGAGGAACCACCCGGCAGCCTCGAAGAGCTTGACGCCGTTACCGAGCCGGATGAAGTCGGAGCGGTCGCGGCTCGCTGGCCCCTGTGTTTGAGCGCGTGGGCGCGGCTCGGTGAAGAGGCTCTGGACGATGCCCGTCCCGTCGAGGCCTACGCGTATTTTCGGGTGGGCTATCACCGCGGGCTCGACCGCCTCAGGGCGGCGGGCTGGCGAGGCATGGGGACGGTGCCGTGGTTCCATCGCCCCAATCGCGGCTTTCTCCGTTCGTTGCAGGGTTTGGCACGCGCCGCCCAGGCGATCGGCGAGGACGACGAGGCGGCTCGGTGTCGCGAATTCCTCGAGCAGCTGGCGCCGGACCCGCGGGAAGAGGGCTGATTGCGGGCTCTGGTGATCTCGGACATGGAGGGGGTGGCGGGCATCTGCCGCTGGGAGCAGGTGACCGGAGGTAAGCCACAGTTCGAGGAGGGCCGCAAGCTCTACACCCAGGAGATCAACGCGGCCGTGCGAGGCGCCCGCGCCGCCGGCGCGACCGAAGTCGTCGTCCTGGACTGTCATGGAGCCGGGGAGGGGTGGAGCTTCAACTCGCTGGTTCCCGAACTGCTCGATCCCGGCTGTGAGTGGGTCGTCCAGAACGAATGGACCGAATACACGGCCCTTCTCGAGGAGGGTTGCGACGCCGCGATGCTGATCGCGATGCATGCCATGGCCGGCACGCCGGATGGTGTCTTGAGCCACACGGTGAGCGGCACCGAGTGGCGCAATCTCTGGTTCAACGGGCAAGCAGTGGGTGAAACCGGCATCAATGCGGCCTTGTGCGGGCAGTGGGGGTGTCCGGTTGTCATGGTCAGCGGAGACCGCGCAACCTGTGCGGAGGCCACGGCGCTGCTCGGGCCGGGGGTGGCGGCGGTCGAGGTAAAACAAGGCCTGGGGCGCTACAGCGCCCGCCACATCCCTCCTACCCGGGCGCGATTCATGATCGCCGAAGCGGTTGAGATGGCGCTGGGCTCGCCTCGGCGGGTCGAACCCTTCGTCCCGGCCAGACCGTGCGAGATCAAGGTCGAGCTCGCCCTCTCGGACGGCGCCGAGAGATGGAACCACAGGGAGGGCGTGCGATTGACCGACTCCCGTACCGTGGTCTCCACCGGATCCGATTGGTGGACCGCCTGGAGGCGCCTCTACCTTTGAGAATCGCAAGCACCGTCGAGGAAATCGCCGACGGTGCGGCATAGCTTCGGATATCTCGCCCAGAAGAAGTGGTTGGCGCCGCTGATCTCGATGTAGCGTGCCGCCTCGACTGAGGAGGCCCACGATCTGCAGTCGGCGGGTTCGACGACTCGGTCGTTGGCGCCGCACACGACGAGGAGGGGCCGTTTGGTTCCGACGCTTTCGGGCGCCGGCAAGCCCCCGGTTATTCCGGCTTTGGCCCTCACGGCAGGAGCGATCGCAGCACAGGCCACCAACCCCTCGTCATGTGCGGCGACCCTCACTGCGACGGCTCCACCGAAGGACCATCCGGCGATCGCCAGAGGCAGATCCGGCCGGCGCTCCCGCATCAGGTCGAGCGCTCCCGCTGCGTCCTCGGTCTCGAGCTCTCCGGTGGATGATTCACCCTCGGATCTCCCGATGCCGCGGAAGTTGAACCGCAGCACGCCCCACCTACGCCTCACTAGATCGTTTCGGAGGGCGAGAAGCAGCGGCGCCGTCATCGTCCCTCCCAACTTCGGATGGGGATGGCACAAAACCACTGCCGCTACGGGTTCTTCGGGGAGGTCGAGCTCTCCCTCCAGACGGAGCTCGTCCAGGGACTTGAAACTCACCGAGGTGGAGCTCATGGCTCGGGGGATCTCGAGCGTTCGAGGTCGCAGCGTATGAGCTCGGCGACGTTGACCATCTCGGCCTCATCCCGGTAGGGGTGACGCGGCCAGAAGAATCCTTTGAGCCCGTCCTTTCGCCGGCGCGGCACCACGTGAATATGAAAGTGGGGGACGCTCTGACTCACCTTGTTGTTGACCGCAACGAATGTCCCCTGCGCTTCCATGGCGCGCTCGACGCAGGTGTTAAGCAGCTGGGCGTTGCGCCACAGGGTGTCGAGCAACTCCCCTGGGAGGTCGCCGAGCGCCACGAAGTGGGCGCGCGGTATCAGGAGACAATGCCCCGGGAACAGAGGCCGGTAATCGAGAAACGCCATGGTGTCATCGTCTTCGAGGACCACCTGGG
>JALZIO010000177.1 GCA_030860245.1 Actinomycetota bacterium
CCTTGACGACGCCTCGTCGAGCACGACCAGACCGGGGTCTCGAAGGAACACACGGGCCAGGGCGACCAGTTGCGCCTCACCGGCGGAAAGGCCGCGACCTCCGGCGCCGAGCGGCGTGTCCAGTCCGACCGGCAGGGCGCGCAGCCACTCTTCGAGCCCGAGCTCGGCGAAGACCTCTCGCAGTCGCGCCTCGGGCACCCCCCGATCGAACAGGGTGACGTTGTCGCGCAGCGTGCCCTCGAAGAGCTGGACGTCCTGTGTGACAAGCCCGACCCGCGCGCGCAACTCGTCGAGCCGCGCGTTTCGGACGTCGGTGCCGCCGAGGCGGACGACGCCACCGCTCGGGTCGTGAAAACGGAAGAGCAGACGGGAGATAGTCGTCTTTCCGGAGCCGGTCCGGCCCAGCAGGCCGAGCACCTCACACGGTTCGATGCAGAACGAGACGCCGCGCAGGGCAGGCTCGTCCTCGTAGGCGAACGAGATGTCGTCTAGCTCGACTGACAGGGCGCCGTCCGGGAGCGTCGCTCCCGGCCCGTCGACCACGAGCGCCTGCGTCGCGAGCAGCTCGCGTACCCGGACGATCCCCCCGGTCGCCTGCTGGAAGCTGTTCATGTGGCGCGAAAGTCGCTCGAGCGGCAAGCGCAGCATCCCGGTGTAGCGGAACACCAGATAGACGGTGCCGAGTGTGATCCCGCCTGCGCCGTACAGCGTGGCGCTCAGGACGAGCGCAGCGCCCGTGCCGAGCACGAAGAGCAGCCCGACGACGCTGTAAAAAAAAGTGCCTGCCATTACCGAGGAGCGGCTGCGTTTGAAGCGGGCCGCCATCCGCTCGTGGAGCCCGCGCATCGCGTAGGCGTCGGCACCGCTGGACTTGATGTCGGGCAGACCTCCAAGTCGCTCTTCGAGATAGTCGCTCAGTTCGGCGGCCGATTCGCGGGCGGCCCTGGAGCGGACGCCGACGAAGCCACCGCCGCGGGTCATGAACACAAGGGCTGCGACCGCGAAGAGCGTCAGCAGCGCGCCGAAACGCCAGTCCTCTCGGTAGAGCAGGATGAGCACACCGAGGAGGAACACCACGCTGCCGAGCACCTGGACGACGAATCGGGAGAAGAAGTCGGCGATCGCCGAGACATCACCGTCGATCCTCTCTATCAGCTCGCCGGCGCCGTGCTTGGCGTGGAACGAGGCATCGAGGTTGAGCACGTGGCTGGTCAGATCCACACGCAAAGCGTTGGTCGTGCGCCAGCCGAGGTCCTCCGCCACGAAAGTTTCGGCGACGGTCGCGACTTGGGCGAGCAGCACGACGCCGATGAACAGCAGCGCGATCCGGACGAGCTGATCGAACGGCTCGCCGGCTAAGGCCTGGTCGATGAAGTAACTGGCAATCTGCGGGTTCGCGAGCTGGAGGCCGATACCGGCGAACAGCAGCAGCGCCAGCAGTGCGGCGCGCGGCCATTCAGGCCGCAGATAGGTCGCGAGCAAGGCGCGGTCGAGTTTGGCAAACATGTTTCTCCTTCGCGGGCAGCACGAATCAGGGCGTATGGAAACAGGTGCCGCAGACCGCCCCTTGCCGGCGAAGGAAGCCGCGCTGGGCGCGGCTCAGTGCTCTAGAAGAGCACCGCCGAAACGGCGGCCTGGCAGGAAAGCAATGCAGCCATGCCGAAACCTCCTAAAGATGGTGTGGAAGAGATGGTAACGGTGGTCCGGGTCGCTGGCAACCCAGAAGCGGTCAGGGCTTCCATCACCCATCCGCCTGCCCTCAGGTGCCCGTACGCTATTGTCGTCGGAATGGACGTCGGTAGTCTCGATGGGAGGATCTTGTCGGTGGCACGCCGTCGTTTGATGCAGCGGGCCGGGACCAGTAGCAGCCAGTGGGAGGCACGGTTTCCGTGCATCCAAGTTTGGTTCCCGACGTCGGATCCATTGATTCTCGACTCGCGGCGAGGCCGTTGAGAAGTTGATTCGGTGAAGAAACCGACGATCTTGGCGGTGGACGACGATTTCGCTGTCTTACGAGCGATCACCCGGGATCTGCGCGCCCGGTACGGCGCCGACTACAGGATCATCCGGGCGACCTCTGGTGCCGAGGCCCTCGCGGTGTTGGCCGAACTGACCCTCCGCGACCGGTCGGTGGCGTTGGTTGCATCCGATCAGCGCATGCCGGAGATGACGGGCGTCGAGGTGCTCGAGGAGGTTCGTCGGCAGGCGCCCGATGCCAAGCTGCTGCTGCTCACAGCGTATGCCGATACCGATGTCGCGATCAAGGCGATCAACGACATTGGGCTCGACTATTACATGCTGAAACCGTGGGACCCGCCCGAAGAGCGCTTGTATCCCGTGATCGATGACCTGTTGAGCGACTGGAGCCGGGAGCATCCCGACGAAACCGCTGAGGTGCGGGTGGTTGGCCATCGCTGGTCGGATCGAAGCCATGAGGTCAAGACCTTCCTAGCGCGCAATCACGTGCCCTACCGCTGGCTTGACATCGAACGGGATGACGCGGCGCAGCGGCTGCTTGATCTGGCGCAGGCTCAGGCGGGCGATCTTCCGCTGGTGCTTGTGCCCGACGGCGAGACACTCCGGACTCCGTCGACACTCGAGCTGGCGGATGCGCTCGGCCTGCGGACCCGGGCCGAGCAGCCGTTGTACGACCTGTGCATCGTCGGCGGCGGTCCGGCAGGACTGGCGGCCGCCGTATATGCAGCATCCGAGGGACTGCGAACCGTCGTGGTGGAACGGGACGCTCCCGGGGGTCAGGCAGGCCAAAGCGCGTCGATCGAAAACTACCTCGGATTCCCGAAAGGTCTTTCGGGGGCCGATCTCACGCACCGGGCGGTAGCCCAGGCCGCCCGCTTCGGTGCTGAGATGGTGCTCGCACGCGATGTGGTGGGATTCGAGGTACGGGGGCCGGTCAGAGCGGTGCGCTTGGATGGCACTGGTGAGGTCGAGTCGCGCGCAGTGCTAATAGCAAGCGGGGTGTCCTACAGGCGACTGGATGCACCCGGGCTCGAGCAGTTAGGGGTCCACGGCGCGTACTACGGGGCAACTGCGAGCGAGGCGAGCCAGTGCCAGGGTGAGGATGTCTACGTCGTCGGTGCGGCCAACTCGGCCGGCCAAGCGGCTCTGAACCTCGCTCGCTACGCCAAGCGGGTGGTGATGGTGGTTCGGGCGAACAGGCTCGAAGACACCATGTCGCAGTACCTCGTGGGGCGGATACGCGGCGTGGAGAACATCGAAGTGCGGCTGCGCAGCGAGGTGGTCGCAGCTCGCGGCGATGGCCACCTCGAGGCCCTCACGGTGGCCGACCGAGCGGCGAATACCGAGGAGGAGCTGCCCACAAGTTGGCTCTTCGTGTTCATCGGCGCATCGCCCCGAACCGATTGGCTCGGCACCGACGTTGTGCGCGACGACAAAGGGTTCGTCATCACAGGGCAGGACCTGCTGTCCTCCAGGCAAGCGCAGCGGTGGCCGTTGTCTCGCGCTCCGTTCGCGCTCGAAACCAGCGTGCCTGGCGTATTCGCCGCCGGAGACGTGCGCCTGGATTCCATGAAGCGTGTCGCATCGGCCGTGGGTGAGGGCGCAATGTCTGTGTATTTAGTCCATCGCTACCTTGCGACCATCTGATGAGCGTCGATGACCTGCGCGCCATAGCCCTGTTCGACGGACTCAGCAACGATCAGTTGCTCGAGCTTATGACGGCCGGTGAGGAGCTGCGCTTCAGCCCTGGTGAGGAGCTGTTCCGCGAGGCTCAACCAGCCGATTCTTGGTGGGTGCTGCTGGAGGGGACTATCAGTCTGATGCGCCGAGTTGGACACGAGGAGACAGTGCTCCGCGTAATGGACTCACCGGGCCAGTGGGCCGGAGGGTTCCAAGCTTGGGACGCCCACGGCGTCTACCTGGCCACGGGTCGAGGCGCCATGGGCGGCCGGGTCCTGCGGGTCCCGGCTGAGCTCCTGGGAGACCTGGCGAATGCATGGTTTCCCTTCGGCGTTCACCTGATCAGAGGTCTGGTCCATACGGTGCGAAACATCGAGTCCGCGGCGCGCCAGCGCGAGGCACTCGTCGCGCTCGGCACGCTCGCGGCCGGGCTGGCGCACGAGATCAATAATCCGGCGTCAGCGGCGACGCGCGCGGTTGACGCGCTGGAGGACACCAGCGAGGCCTTAATGTCCTCACTCGGACGGCTTGCAGAGGGCTCGATTTCGGCAGCTCAGTTCGTTGCGCTCGACACGCTGCGTCGGGAGATTGAACCGCAATCCTTGAGCATGGAGCCGTTAGCCGTTGCCGATCGAGAAGATGTCTTGTCGGATTGGCTCATGGACCACGGCGTCGAGCGGGACTGGCTTATTGCGCCGCCCTTTGCCGCTGCCGGCATCGACATCACCTGGTGTGAGCGGGTAGCGGCGCTGCTCGACGGCGACCCACTCGAGGCGGGGCTGGAGTGGGTCGCGAGCTCCTTGTCGATGGCGACCTTATTGTCGGAGGTGAAGGAGTCGACCCGGCGTATCTCGGACCTTGTCGCCGCGGTTAAGTCCTACTCCCAACTCGACCGTGCATCGATGCAACACATGGATCTCACCGAAGGCATTGAGAGCACTCTGATAATGCTTGCCCACAAACTTCAGGATGGCGTAACCGTCGTGCGCGACTATGGCAACGACGTACCTCGTATCGAGGCGTTCGCAGGGGAGTTGAACCAGGTGTGGACGAACCTGATCGACAACGCCATCGACGCGATGAAGGGGACAGGCACCCTGCGGGTGTCAACCCGCGTCAACGAGAAGGGTGTGGTCGTAGAGATCGGCAACACCGGTCCGGGGATGCCCAAGGAAGTGCAGGCTCGCGCTTTCGAACCCTTCTACACCACCAAGGATGTAGGAAAGGGCACGGGCTTGGGCCTCGACATCTCGCGGCGGATCATCGTCGAGCGGCACGGCGGCGAGATAACGATCGAGTCGCGGCCGGACGAAACGGTGCTCCGCGTACGCCTTCCGCTACGCGCCACGACCACTCCCTGACCGGCCTCGTGGCCGAGACGCCGTGGGGGCCAGCCACTCCTGTACTGCTCTAGCAGGCGCCGCAAGAGGGTATCGAGCGTTCTTCCGAATGATTTCAGCCAGCAGAACTCATGCCGGAGTGCGTGTGAAGTCGTCGGCTTTGGCTTGCGCAGCCACCTGGTCTTCAAGGCCCGTAGCCGCCTCCACGGTCACACCCGTGCGCTTTCGCTCACGCACCTCGAGGGTCGTCGACAAGCGGGAAAGCGCGAGATTGAAGATGATGAACATCAGTCCGACCGTCACGAAGACGGCCAGCAGTGGGGCATCGACGCCGATCCCGGTGAACGGGCTGCCAGACGTGCTCGTCGTAATGCGTGCACGGCGGACGACTTCTTGCATGCCGATGATGCTCACGAGACTCGTATCCTTCATGAGCGTGATGAGTTGCGAAACCGTGGCGGGCACCATGCGGCGCAGGCCCTGAGGAAGTACGACGAGACGCATTGCCTTCCAGTACGGAAGCCCGATCGCCGCGGCGGCTTCCCCCTGCCCCCGTTCGAGGGACTGGATTCCCGCGCGCATGACCTCTGCGATAACGGCAGAGTTGTAGAGGGTCAGCGCCAAGAGCGCCGCCAGTGCGAAGGGGGTTTGATAAGCCTCCGGTAGCCACGAGGGGATGTAGTCGAGATACACCTCCCGCCATGAACTGGGGATCGCTAGGGCGAGGTAGAGCATGATGAAGATCAGAGGCAGGTTACGCCACGCGTCGATCCAAATGCCTGTCGGCATGGAGACCAAACGATTCTTCGAAATTCGCAGCAACGCGAGCACAAGTCCGAAGACCAGAGCCAGGACCATCGCCACCAGCGCGATGCTGACGTTCGAGAGAAATCCGAGGGACAGGTATCTGGCGTACCTCCAGTTATCGGCCCAGAACCACTGGAAGTTGTCGACGAAGAAGCCCATGCTCTACCTCTTGATCGCCAGTCGTCGCTCGAGCTGCCGGATCGCGATGGTGGCGCTTAGGGTGAGAATGAGGTAGCCCACGCCGGCCCAGAAGAAGGCCTCGTTGGTCTGGAAAGTGCGGGCGTTGACGACGCGGCCGGCCTTCAGCAGGTCGTCCACGAGAGCAAGGGCGGCTCCTGCGATTGCCGAATTCTTGATCATTGCGATCGTGATGCTCCCAAGCGGCGGTATCACTGTGCGTATCGCCTGGGGCAGCACTACTTGGCGCAGCGTCTGGGGATAAGTGAAGCCGAGGGACAAGGAGGCGTCTATCTGCCCTTTGCCTACGGCAAATACACCGGAACGGATTGCTTCAGCGACGTAGGCAGCCGTGTACAGGCCCAGGCTGCCTGATGCAGCTGCAAAGCGAGGGATCTCTATCCCCGCTCGCCGAATGCCGGCAAAAGAGATGAAGAGAAGAACCAGCAGCGGCACATTGCGAAAGGTTTCGACGTACGTCGTGCCTATCCACCTCAGGTATCGAATCGGCTGCACACGCAATCCCGCGACTAGTACGCCGACGGCCAACGCTATGACGAAGGACGTGCCGACAAGCTCGAGGGTGACTAGGAAGCCGTCCCGAAACCGTGGGAAGTGCTGAAGCAGCACTTCCCACAGCTCGCTCACCTACTTGTCTCGTTGTGTTGGACTTCGCTTACCTCAACAGGTCTCCAGGCAGGGGAAGAGCTCGTATGCGTCTTCCAGGGTGTAGTCCTGCGGGTGATCGGGCTCCTCGCCGGTGTACTGACCGACCCACTCTTCGTACATGTCGTCCCATGTGCCGTCCTCGAAGCTCTCTTCGATCGTGTCGTCGAGGAACGCTTGGAGCTCGGTTTCGCCGTCGGCGATGCCAATCCCGTAGGGCTCGACCGTGAGCTCGTCACCCACGAGTTTGAGATCCTCGTCCTGAATGATCATACCGGTCAGAATCACGTCGTCGGTTGAGACTGCGTCGACCGCTCCGTTCTGAATGAGTTCGTAGCACTCGGAGTAAGAGTCGACGAGTTCGAGCTCCGCGTCGGGGGCTTGCTCGGTCAGCGTCGCCTCATAGGTCGAGCCGAGAGCCGTGCATACCCTTGTGCCATTGAGGTCGTCCACATCTGCGATGTCAGAGTCGTCGGGAACGAGGATGCGACCGTGGGCGATGAAATAAGGGCGAGAGAAGTCAATTTCCGTATCACGGTCGGTGGTGATTGTCATCGTCGACAGGATGAGGTCGGCGGTGCCGTCCGTGAGGAATGGAATTCGGTTGTCGGAGATCGCCTCTATGAACTCTGCTTCGACACCGAGTTTATCGGCGATGTAGTTGCCCAAGTCGATGTCAAATCCCTCAACTTCATTCGTGTCGGGGTTCTGGAATCCAAAGGGGGGAACGTCGTACTT
>JALZIO010000194.1 GCA_030860245.1 Actinomycetota bacterium
GGGGCGGAAAGCGTGCCGATCAACTGAACGGGAATCTAGGCTCCGACATACTGCGTGGGCGTCGCGGTAACGACGACCTATCCGGCTTCAATGGCCACGATAACCTCCATGGTGGCCGGGGAGACAACAGCAACGACGGCGGCCGCGGCTTTGATGTCTGTCGTGATCCCGGAATAACAGGAGGGGCGAAGGATTGCGAGTCCTGACCTGGTTCGGCAGACGTTACGTGCGCGGTGCCTCTCGCAACGGTCTTCCCTCCCGTAGTGCGTTGCTGTGAATGTGCTCATGCCCCTGCAGCGCCAGTCGCGCTTCCTACGGGTGAGGCATGCTTCTGCTCAGGACCCGCGCATGGCGTGAACCTCGCGCGACAGCGCGGCCCGACGCGTACGATGACCTCGGCATGGTGGACGAGCCGATCGACCATGGAATTGATAATCTCGACCTTGTCGACTCTCTTACCACTGCGATCCCATGAAGGAGGATTGGCCCGGCCGGGCGCGCCCGAGAATCGGTCAGCACCGCTCGATTGGGCGTCGATGAGGCCCGCTGCCTACGGTGGGAGCTACTCTTCTGGGCGAAGCAAGCGATACCAGCGATGATCGTATGCGTCGAGCTTCCACGTGACGATACCTTGGTCACTGGGACGCAGCTCTTCGTCCTCGAAGAGATCAACCACCGCCTCGGCGTCCTCGACTGCTACCTCGACCTCGGTTGAGGCGGCGGCGAAAGAGTGGATCGCGAGGATGGAGGCGTCATCCCAGTCACAACGATGGGCGAGCACTGCAGGATTATTCACATCGAGAAGCGTCATGCGCCCCCAACCGATCTCCGGACACTCACGGCGGCGCCGGATGAGGCGTTCCATCCAGTTCAGCAATGAGCCGCCCTCTCGCCGTTGCCGGCCTACGTTGATGACCCCGGGCCCCCACCCCGTGGCCTCGACAACGGGTCGGCATGGTTCTGAGGAGGTTGTGAATCCCGCATTGACGTCCTCCGACCACTGCATCGGGGCACGCACGCTCATGCGCCCTTCGATGTCGAGGTTCTCGGCCATGCCGATCTCCTCGCCGTAGAACAAGACCGGCGTTCCAGGAAGGGAGAATGCGAGACTGTAGACCATGCGAATCTTCTGTTGGTCACCGTCGAGCATCGTCGGTAGCCGCCGTCGAGGCCCTCGGTCGAAGAGCTGGTGCGAATCGTGGGGGCCGAGGGCGTCGAATACCTCGGTTCGTTCTTCCTCGGACAACTTGTCCAGGGTGAGCTCGTCGTGGTTGCGGACGAAGTTCGCCCACTGGCAGTCCTCTGGGATGTCGGGGAGTCCTTCCAGGGCGGCTCGCAACGGGCCGGCATCGCCGCGCGCGAGCGCGAGGTACATCGCCTGATTCACGAGGAAATTGAAGGCCATGTGCAGCTCATCGCCATCTTCGTCCCCGAAGAAGCTCCGGAGCTCGTCACCTGGAAGGTTCACCTCTCCCAGCATCGCGGCGTCTCCCCGCCTCCGGCCGAGGTAGCGACGGAGTTCGCGCAGCAACTCATGTGGATCTCCGACGCCGTCGTCCTGCGCCGTCTGTTCCAGAAGGAACGGGACGGCGTCAACGCGGAACCCGGCAAGACCCTGCTGGAGCCAGTACCCGAGGATCTGTGCCATCTCGTCGCGCACCTGTGGGTTGCCGATGTTGAGCTCAGGCTGATGTGCATAGAAGCGGTGAAAGAACCACCGCTCGGCCTCCTCGTCCCAATCCCACAGGGAGTCCTCCTTGTCGGGGAAGACCACACCTCCGGGGGGTTCGGACGGCCGCTCGTCCGCCCAAACGTAAAAGTCATGATAAGGCGACTCGCGATCGGAGCGAGCGGCCCGGAACCAAGGATGTTGGTTTGATGTGTGATTGAGAACGATATCGGCGATCACCCGGATGCCCCGATCGTTCGCCGTGCGGACCATCTCGACGAAATCGCCCGGGGTGCCGAGCCGTTTGTCGATCCCGTAGAAGTCGGTGACGTCGTAACCGTCGTCGCGCTGGTTCGAGGGATAGAAAGGCATCAGCCACAGGCACGTGATCCCCATGCCGGCCAGGTAACCGATGCGTTCGGTGAGACCCTTCAAATCTCCGCAACCGTCGCCGTCGCTGTCGAAGAAGGTCTCTATGTCCAGGCAATAGAAGATAGCGTTCTTCCACCATAGGTCGGCCGTCGCCTTGCGCCTCATAGCTCGGGAAGCACGAGTTCACCGAACGTGTCGATGAACGCGTCCTGGTCCTGACCCACGTGGTGCAGAAAGATTTCGTCGAAGCCGAGTTCGCCTAGTTCGTTCAACCACTGAACGTGCCGATTGATGTCCGACGAAATAAGGACCGATCTCTCCATGTCTTCGGGCCGCACGTGGCGAGCAGCTTCATCGAACTCCTCGACCGTGGCGAGATCCCAGCACAGCGGTGGGCTGAAGACATTCGTGCGCCATTGATCGTGCGCGATGCGCACCGCCTCGTCGTTGTCCGATGCCCACGACAGGTGGACCTGCAGTGCTACGCGCTTGCCCTCTCCGCCGCCCTCTCGAAAGGCCGCCAGCACCTCGCGAAGCACCTCGGGCGGTTGAGCGATCGTTATCAAGCCATCGGCCCATGTTCCGAGCCAACCTGCCGTCGCCGGACTTACGGCCGCGCCGATGAGCGGGGGCGGGGAGGCAGGCAACGTCCACAGCCGCGCTCGGTTCACTCGCACGAGTCCGTCGTGATCGACGACCTCGCCTGCGAAGAGAGCGCGCATCACTTTCACGGACTCGAGCAGCCTTGCATTCCTTTCGTGCTTGCTAGGCCACGGGTCGCCGGTGATGTGCTCGTTGGAAAACTCACCGCTGCCCACGGCCAACCAGAAGCGGTCGGGGAACATCTCCGCGAGCGTCGCAGCTGCCTGAGCGACGACCGCCGGGTGATAGCGCTGTCCCGGTGCGTTCACCACTCCGAAGGGTAGGTCTGTCGCTTGGAGGGCCGCCCCCAGCCAGGACCATGCAAACCCCGACTCACCTTGTTGCCGGCTCCAAGGGCTGAAGTGATCGGAGCACATCGCCCGGCTGAAGCCGGCCGCTTCCGCTTTGCTGACGGCGGCCAGCAGCCGGCTGGGCGGGATTTGCTCGTGAGACGCATGCCATCCGATCGCAACCATTTCGCGAAACTACTCGACCGGCGCTTGCTCTCGCGATCCCTTCGATCCCGGCCGGGCCTCCACCAGGTCACCGAGATGGTCGCCCTCGACGGCTGCGGCCCCATCCCGCAATTCCCGGCGGGGCAACGCTTGTAGCGATGTTTCACGATCGCTCATTCTCGCGCCTCAGCGCGTCACCTTTGTCCTGGGGCTTCCCAAGCTCGGAGTTGGGACTACTCAAGCCGCCGCACCCCGGGGAGACACCAGAGGGACAAGAGCAAAAAGGCGAGATGAGACGGGACGCATATTCAAGAGCTGCACCATGTGCAGCAGCGCTCTGGAAGGAGACTCTCCCCCCATGTCCCTGGTGCCCAGGGAATGATCTATGACACCGCCCTTCGAGGGGTCCACCATCAAGAGCTGCTGCGTAACCTCGGTCTCCTGCCGGTCAACCGGGTGACAGCTGCCGTCAAGGGCGCGGACAGGCCCCGCCGCAAGGACGGCCGGCGCGAGATATTCGGCTCTAAAGGCGCGCTGTTTAGACCAACGGTTGATCGTGCGTGCACTGACTCCGATCTCCTTACCCGCCGCCGCCATTGTCGGCTGGGTCAGCAGAGCGTGGATGCCGGCCAGTTGCAGGGGGGTGAGCTCTTCCCCGGGGGGACGACCTGTTGCGGTCAGGGGAGTCGGTTCGCTGTTCGGTTCTGTTTGATTCCCCGCCGGGCCTACTTTCATCCCCGTGCCCGTCTGGGCGTGGCCGTTTGGTTTCCCTAAGGCCTTCTTCGTGTTCATAACGCAGTGCCTCCATTTCTCTCGTCGGAAGGGGTCGACGACGGATCCAGCCATCGGTCTTCCTGATCCGAACGCTTTTCTTACCTATGTAATTGGCAAAAACGCGCTACAACCCTCGGCAGGGATGCAAAAAGGTTGCTTTTTGGAGACATGCGGGCGGGTAATCGGCACAATCCAGGCGTAAACGGGGGCGCTACTTGGTGGGAGAGGGACGAAGACACCCACCTCGCCCGAGCGACATCTCGACCCCCGGTTAGGACCGGACCGGACATTTCTGGCGACAAGGCCGCAATCGAAACCCGGCTGTTGTATGGGATTTGGAGTGGAACCAATGGCCACCTCGAGTATCTCGCCGAGGTCCGAAACCGGGCGGGGCACGCCGGTGAGCGACTCGAAGCCGTGCTCGTTACCTACGCCCTCATCTCCCATGACTCCCGCGGGCATCACGACACCGAGCTCGCGGCACTCATGCATCGGGGCAGCCAGGTGGCCCGAGCAGAGCAGCACCTTCGGCGCATGATCCGAGATCTCATTACCGAGGGCCAAAAGACCGGCTACGTCCGGGGCGATGTGACGTCTGACGAGCTCGTGAGCTACTGCCTCCACGCTCTCACAGCAGCCAGCAGTCTGCCGTCCAAAGCGGCGGTGCGCCGACTCGTCGCGGTCACTCTGGCTGGGTTGTGTGTCCGCGCCTGACAGCGTCCCGATGTTATACCCGGTGGCATCACCCTCAGGCCCTGCGAGAAAAAATTGTCCAACGGTCGAAGTGGGGAGGAACTTGAGACACTCCAGCTATTGAGACACTTCCCAGAAATGCCAGTTTGGTAGCCCGTGTTGTGAAGATACTCTTGCAAGAGTTGGTGTCTCGGGATGCAAAACAATGTCTTCATTGATTACTCGGTGATTGTGCGCATTCTGCCCGGTGAAGATTGATGTCTGGTATGTGCTCACCGGACGACACTCCATTTGACGGAGGCGTTGGCAGCATCTTGCAATCGGGAATTTAGAAGAGGCCAAGGTCCGTACCAAAGCGAAGGACCTTTATGAATTGCTGAACACGCTTCTATCGCTGCGAGGTGACATCGACGTCTACCCCGGCCGCCACGCAGGATCCACCTGCGGCCGGGGGATGGACGGAAAGATGATCACAAACGATCGGCCGGGAACGCCGCGCCGATCCGGCTTCTGCAGTTGGACCAAGAAGAGTTCGTAAGTCGACCAAGTGGCGAACACGCGATCCCTTCCTGAGGACTTCTTGGAAATCAAGACGGCCGAATATGTCGTAGATTCACAGCATGGTGGGGGAGGAGGACGGGCAGCGCCGCATCGGCGCCAGCTGAGTCATCGTAGTCGAGGAGTTGGAAGGAGAGAAATATGGCCGGAGTCGAGACAAGAAGCTTCGATGCACCGGATGAGACACGAACACCCGACAAGACGGAAGTCGACGTCGTTCGACTGGGATCCACGACCGCGGCGAGGTTCACTTTCCAGCCGGGTTGGAAGTGGTCGGAGTGCATCAAGCCCACGGCCGGCACGGACTCTTGCCAGGCTCGTCATGTAGGCGCAATCGTAGGTGGGCGACTGCATGTGGTCCACGAAGATGGGACCGAGGGGGAAGCCGGTCCGGGCGACGCCTATGTTATCGAGCCGGGCCATGACGCGTGGGTGGTCGGGGACGAGCCCGTGGTCGCTTTCGAGTTCGAGTCGAAAGCGGCTTCTGAATACGCCAAGGCCTAGCCGTGAACGAGCGTACCCTCGGTCACGACATCAGAGACATGGTCGACGTCGAGGCGCTTCGCCAGGAGGTCCAAGACAAGTATCGTGCTGTGGCAGCAGACCCCTCGGCTGAGTACCACTTCCACACCGGACGTCAGCATGCGCTGAGGATGGGATATCCGCAGTCGCCATTGAACGAACTGCCCGACGAGGCGACCGATGCCTTCGCAGGGGTAGCCAATCCGTTCTTCTGGGGATTACCGCGATCCGGTGAGCGAGTGGTCGACCTTGGATCGGGCGCTGGGATGGACTCATTCATCGCGGCGCTGGCTGTGGGCCACGAGGGCCGGGTGATCGGCGTCGACATGACTCCGGAGATGATCGAGCGGTCCAAGCGGCTGGCCGGCGATTTGGGCCTCGACAATGCGGAGTTTAAGGAAGGACTCATCGAGGATCTTCCGATCGAATCAGGCTGGGCGGACGTGGTGATCTCCAATGGTGTCATCAACCTCTGTCCCAACAAACTCGGAGACTATAAAGAGGTCCATCGCGTACTCAAGCCCGGAGGCCGGATGACGATTGCCGACATCTGCGTCGAGAAGCCGGTGCCCGAAGGAGCGCTCAAAGATATCGATCTATGGACCGGCTGAATAGCCGGTGCCCTGCCGTGCGCAGGGTGGGAGACGGTGATCGGCAGTGCTGGACTGATCGAGGTGGAACTCGCCGGGCAGGTAGACACGTTCGGAGG
>JALZIO010000195.1 GCA_030860245.1 Actinomycetota bacterium
AGTAGACAACTGGCTTTGGTAGATTCAGGGGCTTCTGTGGAGGGAGGCGACCATTACAGAGCTGGTAGTTGGGGCCGACTTCGGTACCGAAGGCGTACGCGTCGGGCTGTTCGATCTCTCGGGGGGGCTCAAGGGCTTCGCGAGCGAGCCTTATCGGACGGTTCATCCTGGGCCTGCCGCGGCTGAACAGGAGCCTGGGGAATGGTGGTCGGCTTTCCTGACAGCCATGGGCGCCCTCATGTCCGATTCCGGCGCGAGTCCAGACCAAGTGGTCGGCCTCGGCTTCGACGCAACGTCGTGCAGCGTGGTTTTTTGCAAGGACGATGGAGAGCCTCTGCGCCCCGCCATCATCTGGATGGACGTGCGCGCTGCGGCAGAGGCGAGCGAGATTGGCAAGAGCGGGTCGCCCGCGCTACGTTATCAAGCTGGCCCATCTGCGAGCGCGGAGTGGATGCCCGCTAAGGCACTGTGGGTCCAACATCACCAGCCTGAGGTCTTCGATAAGGCCCAGGTAGTGTGCGAGTTCGTCGACTGGATCGGCTTTCGCCTTACGGGACGTTGGACCGCGAGCCTTAACAACACCACGGCGCGCTGGTATTACCAGGGACGAGACGGGGGCTGGCCTGAAGATCTCTACCGAGCAATCGGACTCGAAGATGTCCTCGCCCTTTTTCCCAGAACTATTCTTCCGTTGGGCGAGCGACACGGGGAACTCCTGCCGGAGGTCGCCGATGCGGTTGGGCTCAACGCCGGCACGACGGTAGCGCAAGGCGGCGCCGACGCGTTCGTCGCCATGCTTGGGCTTGATGTGTCGATGCAGGGACGCGTGGCATTGATCACCGGCTCATCGCACCTTCAACTTGCGTTGTCCGAAGAGGCCATCTATCCCTCCGGGTTGTTCGGTGGCTTTCCGGATGCGGTCGTCCCGGGGTTGTCGATGATCGAAGGAGGACAGGTGTCGACCGGATCGGTCGCCGCTTGGTTTCGGGAGCTAATGCGCTCAGGTCATGGGGAAATCGACTACAGGCAGTTAGATGAAGCGGCCTCGGCGGTTAATCCGGGAGCCGATGGGCTTGTAATGCTCGACCACTGGCAGGGCAACCGCACCCCCTACACGGACTCCAAAGCCCGGGGAGTGCTCTGGGGTATGACGCTCGGACATGGCCTCGGGCACTTATGGCGAGCAATCCTTGAAGGGGTTGCCTACGGGACCGCCCAAATAATCGACGTCATTCGAAGCGCCGGCATTGCAACCGAGGAGATCGTTGTTTGCGGCGGTGCTTGTAACAGTCCGTTCTGGCTTCAGATCCATGCGGACGTTACTGGCCTTCCGCTCAGGACGACGAAGCAGCCCGAGGCTGCTTGCCTTGGTTCTGCGATCCTGGGAGCAGTTGCAGCAGAGGCCTTTTCGTCCCTGCCGGAAGCGAGCGCCGCGATGGTCTCTGCCGCCGAAGTAGTCGAACCGGATTCGAGTGTCGCCGATGTCTATGGCTTCTACCTCGAGCGTTACAACGCCACGTACCATGCGCTCAAGGACGAAATGCACGAAATGGTTGAGTGGGTCGAATCCAAAGAATGAGAAGTAGTGAGCGAGCCCCGTGCCCCGGAGCGTCTCTCCTTTGGTAGAAGGGGCTAGTCGGCACTACGACAAGTCGAATAATCAAGAGGGCAACGGCAACAGCAGGATGGTTGAGCCGAGACCATTGCTGGTCCCATCCCTGCTGAGCGCAGACCTAAGGTGCATAGAGCGGTCGATCCAATTGGTCGAAAGATGGGCCGACCGCTTCCACATTGATATCTGCGACGGGCATTTTGCGCCCGCCCTGACTTACGGACCGAACATGGTTCGGGCGATGGGCGAGGTTACGAACAAGCCCTTGCACATCCATTTGGGCGTAACGAATCCGGCGGCTTGGATTGAGCCGTTTGCAGACGCCGGCGCCAGGATAATGTCCTTTCATCCGCGGACCTCGGAACAACCAACGGAACTCATCGATGCGATAAGAGATCTCGGCTGTAAAGCGGGATTGGTGCTGGAACCTTTTGAGGGCGTCCAGCAGATCGCTGATTTTGCTGAGCGGATCGATGTGGTGATTGCTATGACCGTAGATCCAGGCTTTCCCGGACAAACCCCGCGCGTGGATCCCGTCGCTCGAGCGAGGGAAGTGCGTCACTTGCTGGAAAACCAAGGTTCGGATGCCTGCCTTGAGATAGACGGCGGTGTAAAGACACATCTCGTTGATCCCCTTGTCCATGCAGGGGCAGATGCGCTGGCAATCGGATCCGCCATCTTTGACCAAGCCGACTCCTCCAGCGCGGCGGCCAGATTCCGAGAGCTAATAGATGGCGCCTCCAGAACGGCGCATCCGTGAGAGCTCGGGCTGGAGCCGCGCAGCGCTCATCTGATCTTCGCAAGCCTGTGCATGTCGGCGCGTAGGGCCGGGTACGTGCGCCGGTAGACCCCGTACAGCTCCTCGTACACTGCAGATGTCGTCGGGTCCGGTTCCACACGCGATTCGACGGGGTTCCAGTCGCTCGTGTCCACCTCGCATGCGTCTGCGGCCATTCTGGCGTCTCCGTACGATGCGCCGATGGTGATGGTCGGAAGGTCCTGGGCCATCCCGGTGACGTCGCTCAGGATTTGTGTCCACAAACTGCCTCGGGTGCCGCCACCCACCGCAACCAGTCGCCTGGGGGTCGCACCTGCCTCGGTCATCGCTTCGAAGTTGTGCCTGACGCCGAACGAGACTCCTTCCAGGGCCGAGCGGTACAGGTGTCCGCGACCATGACCGAGTGTGAGCCCGAGCCAGCACCCACGGGCATGGGGGTCGAAGAGCGGTGTCCGTTCGCCGGCGAAGTACGGTAGTAGCACCAGGCCGTCGCTCCCAGGAGGGACTTCTGCGGCCTCTCTTACCAGCGTTTCGATTTCCACGGCGGTGAGCTCGGCCAGCCAAGTCGTCACCAGACCGGAGGTCGCCATCCCCGCAGCAATGGAGTAGGTGTCCTCGGAGCGCCCCGATGCCGCCCACAGTCCCGCATGCGCCAAGGGCTCCTCCGCCGTCTGGATGAGGAACAAGGTCGAGCCGTACATCACCATCGTGTCGCCAACATCCCGGCATCCCGCGCTATAGGCTTCCGCCATCGCGTCGATGGTGCCCGCAATCACGGGCGTGCCCGGGGCGAGGCCCGTTTCGGTTGCCGCCGAGGGCAGCACGTCGCCGACCACCTCGCCGGGCCAGACGAGGCGGGGCCGTTCGAGGGTGGAGCCGATCGCGCGCCACGCCTCGACCCACCAGTCCTTTGCCGTCAGGTCGTACAGAGGGTCCGAGGTGCTTGCGGAGTAGTGGTCGATGACGTATTCGCCGGTGAGCCGGCCGACCAGGTAGTTCGAGGCACAATACCAACGGCGAGCCTTCTGCCACGCTTCGGCTGCATGGTGCGCGCTCCACAACAGCTTGGGTCCGACTGCCTGGGTCGTCAGTTGGTTTCCAGTTCGCTCGAGCACCTGATCTGCCCCGAGGGAGGCGGTCAACTCTTCGATCTCCTCGCCGGCCCGGCTGTCGATGCCGTAGAGAATCGCCGGCCGTAGGGGTCGTCCGTCGGAGTCCGCAATTAGCGCGCAGGGTCCAATCCCGCTGATGCCCACGGCAAGGATGCGATCCGCCGGCACGGTGACCAACACTTCCAGCACCAGTGCCTTCAAATCCTCCCACCATGTGGCGTCGGCGTCGTGCTCGAACCAGCCTGGATGCGGCGAGGATGTCGGATGCGGCCGGCTCGCCGACGCGAGGATGGCGCCGCGCTCGTCTGCGACGACTGCCTTGCTGCTGCCGGTGCCGATGTCGATGCCGAGAAACATCACCCTCGCCCCTTGATCAGATGGTAAGCCCCCTGCGCAGCATGGTAGCGCCCGCACAAGCACTGGGCTGATCAGCGGGTGGCGGCTCAGCTAAGATACCGGGGGAGACTCGGTTGGCGGTGGATTACGCGGTGGGCAAGCTTCGTCAGCTCGAGCTCCAAGTGCACGCAACGTGCAGAGAGGAGCGCTCGCGGTGCAGTCCCATCTGGGTGATGCGACCCAGGACCTTCTGGGAGTGTGCCGAGAGTTGTCCAGCATCGCCGCGCCTTCGGGTAACGAAGACCGCCTCACCAGCGCCCTCACCGACCATCTGAGCATGGCCGGGCTCGAGCCGATCGTCGACCGGCTGGGCCAGGTGGCCGTCGTGTTCGGACCCGAGCGCGTCGAGGGCCCGGTTGTCATGGTCAGTGCCCACTTGGACGAGCTCGGCCTCATCGTTCGCGGCGTGGATCCGGACGGCATGCTGCGCGTGCATCGTCTCGGAGGCATCCCGGAACGGGTGCTGCCGGGGGTAAGACTGCTCGTACACACGCGGAGCGGGGATCTTCCGGCGGTGGTGGGGCTAAAGAGTCATCACCTCACTCCGCCGGAGGACAAGTACGTCGCCCGACCGGCAACCGAACTGTACCTCGACATCGGAGCGTCGAGCCGGGCTGAGACTGATTCCGCTGGGGTGCGCGTTGGAGACCCGGTGACTTATCAGCCCGGTTGGGATGATCTGCGGGGCGGCCGGTTCTCCGGCAAGTCGCTTGACAACCGATTGGGAGTGGCCGCGCTCCTCGCGTACATCGACCGGCTCGTCTCGGACTCGCCCCCCATCAGACTTATCGTTGCCTTCAGTGCACAGGAGGAGTTCAGCGTGCGGGGGATCCTGGCCCTGGTGACGAAATTCTCTCCCGACATCGTCGTCAACGTCGACATCACGCCGGCGACGGACATCCCCGATCTCGTTGGTCAGGGCGTGGTCCAACTGGGCTGCGGCCCGGCTTTGTCCCGGCTCTCGTTTCACGGCCGTGGAACTCTCGGTGGCCTTATCCCGCATCCGGTGCTCGCCCGCGCCGTCGAAGAGGCAGCTACCGATGCATCGGTGCCGCTCCAGCACAACGCGATGGTCGGGGTCATCACCGATGCCGCCTTCGTGCCCATGGCAAGCGCAGACGGGATCGCGGCCGTGGGCGTCGAAATTCCCGTTCGCTACACCCACTCGCCGGTAGAGACGGCGCAGTTGTCGGATGTCGCTGCGTGCACAGATCTGATCACGGCCATAACGCCCCGTCTCATGGGGATCGATTTGTCCCGTGGAAGTGCGCAGATCGCAGGTGGAGGACTCGCGTGACCGTGTGCGACGAACTGTTCGGCAAGCCCAAGGCCATTGTCGCGATGGCGCACTTTCCGCCGATGCCGGGGCAGCCACTTCACAACGAACGCGGCGGCGTCCAGGCACTACTCGATGCGGTCGGGCGTGACGTCGAGATCCTGGCAAGAAGCGGAATCGATGCGGTCTTGTTCTGCAACGAGGGGGACCGGCCCTATCGAACGAGGGTGGGGCCGGAGGTGCCCGCGGTCATGGCCGCTGTTATCACGGAGGTCAAACGGGAGCTGTCGGTCCCGTTTGGTGTCGACATACTGTGGGACCCAAAGACCGCCATTGCTCTCGCGCACGCGGTGGGGGCGCGCTTCGTCCGCGAGGTCTTCACCGGAGCCTACGCCGGCGACTTCGGGCTATGGGACACCGACCCCGCGGAGAGCATCTCGTATCGCCGGCAGATCAGTGCCGACGAAGTAAAGCTCTTCTTCAACGTGACGGCCGAGTTCGCCGCCCCCATAGCACCGCGTGGCATCGGGCTCACGGTCCAGTCCGCCGTATTCAGTTCGCTCGCAGACGCGGTCTGCATATCCGGCGACGTCACAGGCAGGGGTGTGGATGTCGATCAACTCCGGCAGGCGAAGGAGGCCGCTGGAGAGGACGCCGCCGTCATCTCCAACACAGGCGTGCGTCCGGAGACAGTCGCCGAGATGCTGCGCGTGGCGGACGGCTGCATCGTCGGCACGTCGCTCAAGCGTGACGGTGACACTTGGAACGAGGTCGAGGAAGCTCGAGTCGAACGTCTCCTCGACGCCGCCGTGGAGAGTGGACTTTGGGAGCCAACTCGGTCAGGATTCGGAACTGAGGACGCCACGCCGTTAGCGCCTGGGGTGTGAAGGAGGTGGAACCACGGGAGCCGTTCGGGGCAATGGTATCGCTGCAATCTTAGTGTGCAGTGCTGGTGAAAGTCACTCATAGTGTCTAGGGGGAGTCTCATGCACAAGATGAAAGTTGGCGTTGCAGTTATCGGACTGATGGTCGCGCTGGCCTGCGGTGGGTCGGGCGACCAGGCGACTGGTGGATCCGAAGACCTCAAACCCGAGGACATGACCGTCGTTACCGTGGTGAAGCTGCTCGGTGTCGGCTGGTTCGATCGGATGGAGGAAGGCATCACGGAGTTCGCCCAGGAAACCGGTGTCGACGCAACGATGACCGGCGCCGACGACGCCAGCCCCGAGAAGCAGCTCAAGATCATTCAGGACCTGATCGCGCAGCAGCCGACCGCCATCACGGTTGTGCCGAACTCGCCGGAGGCGTTGGAGGGCGTGCTCAAACAGGCGATGGACGCCGGGATCACCGTTGTCACTCACGAGGCCAGCACCCAACAGAACACCCACGTGGACATCGAGGCGTTCGACAATGCGGCGTATGGCGCCCACATCATGGACAACCTCGCCAAGTGCATGGGCGGCAGCGGCCAATACGCTGCGTTCGTTGGGCACCTAACGGCCCAGAGCCACATGGAGTGGGTTGAGGGCGCCTATAACCAGGCGAACAAGAAGTACTCCGGCATCGAGCGGATCGGCGACCCGATCGAGGGGCTCGAGGACGCAAACGTCGCCTATCAGAAGACGAAGGAACTGCTCTCGAAATACCCCGACATCAAGGGCTTCGAGGGCAGCGCAGCGACCGACGTGGCGGGCATAGGCCGCGCCATCCAGGAGGCTGGTCTGCAGGACGAGACTTGCGTCATGGGCACGAGCATCCCCTCCATCGCCGGCAAGTACCTCAAGGATGGTTCCATCGATCGGATCTTCTTTTGGGATCCCGCGCTCGCAGGAAAGGCGCAGGACAAGCTGGCGGTGATGCTGGCGCAGGGCGAGGAGATCAAGCCCGGCCTGAACCTGGAGCTCACCGGCTACGAGAATCTGCAGCCGATCAGCGGCAGCCCGCACGGCTTCCACGGCTCGGCGTGGATCGACGTGGACAAAGACAACGCGTCGAAGTACCCCTTCTGACGGTTCATGCATCATGCGCCAGGAGCGAGAGGCGCCCATGGGTTCGCCTGAACCTCTGTTAGTCGCGAGCGGCATCTCGAAGCACTTCGGCGGTGTGGCGGCCCTCGCCGACGTCACGCTGGAGGTCAGAGGGGGCGAGGTGCACTGTGTCGTGGGGGAGAACGGCTCCGGCAAGTCGACGCTCATCAAGGTGATAAGCGGAGTCGTCTCTCCGGACACCGGCACAATCATCGTAGGGGATCAATCCTTCACCCACCTGAGCCCCCGCCGGGCGATCTCTCTGGGGATCGAGGTAATCTTCCAGGACTTTTCGGTGTTCCCAAACCTCACCGTGGCGGAGAACATCGCGATGGCGACCTACATCGCCGAAGGCCGCCGGACGGTCGCCCCCCAGGCTCTTAGAAGCATCGCCGCAGCTGCCCTCTCGGAGATCGGTGTCCGGCTTGACCTCGAGGCCCGGGCAGAGGATCTTTCTGTCGCCGACAAGCAGCTGACGGCGATCTGCCGTGCGCTGGCTCAAGACGCCCGCATCATCTTCATGGACGAGCCCACGACCGCTCTGACCTGGCGGGAGGTTGACGCCCTATTCCGTGTAGTCGAGTCTCTCAAGGAGCGGGGCGTTGCGCTCGTCTTTGTAAGCCACAAGATCGAAGAGGTTTTACGTATCTCTCAAACCATCACGGTCCTTCGCAACGGTGTCGTGACGGTCACCGGAGATGTCGCCGACTTCGATCGCGCCGCCATCGTGCGAGCGATGACCGGCCGGTCGATCGACGACTCCAGCCCCCCGCAATTAGTGCGTGAAGACGCGGGCCCGTTGCTCGAAGTGGAGGGACTATGCCTGAAGGGCTACTTCGAGGACATTTCGTTCTCGGTTCGTCCGGGGGAGATCCTCGGAGTAACGGGGCTGCTCGGCTCCGGCCGCACCGAGATCGCGGAGACGCTCTTCGGCGTCACGCCTCCCGACCAGGGCAAAGTGCGCGTCGAGGGCAAACCGGTGCCTCTGCGGTCGGTTCGCGACGCTATGGCAGCCGGAATCGGGTACGTGCCGGGAGACCGGCTTACTCAGGGTGTCTTCCTCGACCAGTCGATCGCGCGCAATATCATTGCCGGCAGTATCCAACGACTGGTGGGGCGCCTGAATCTACTGCGCCGCTCAGCCGCCGACGAGACCGTCAAGAAGGCAGCATCGGAGCTACGAATCAAGATGCCATCATCCGAGGCTCCCGTTAGCAGCCTGTCCGGCGGCAATCAGCAGCGGGTGGTCCTGGCGAAATGGCTGGCGCGCAACCCGCACATACTCATCCTCAACAGTCCGACCGTCGGCGTCGATGTCGGTTCCAAGCACGAGATCCTCGAGATGCTTCGCTCAAAGAGCAGCGAGGGAATGGGCATCATGGTTATCTCCGACGACGTGCCCGAGCTGGTCGCCGTCTGCCACCGCGTGCTTGTCGTACGACAAGGTCGCATCACCGACGAGCTCGTAGGCGACCGTCTCACCGAGGAGGTCATCCTGAAGGAGTTGGCCGCATGAGCCGGCTCTCGTCTAACTTGCGCAATCTGCCGCTCGCCAGGCTGCGCGGGAGCAACAACGAGGGTGTGCTGGTGCTGTCGATCGCCGTGCTGTCCGTTGCGGTCGGCCTCGTGACACCATCATTCTGGAGCTTGGGCACACTGCTCAACGTGTCCACGAACTCTCTGACAAATCTTGTGTTCGCCATGGGAGTGCTCATCGTCATCATCTCCGGCGGCATCGATGTATCGTTCGCCGCGATCGGTATATTCGCCGGGTACGCCGTCATCGTGCTCGCCAACAGCACGGGTTTCGGTGCGTCGGCCGCCTGGGTCGGATTCGGGATCGCGGCCGTTATAGGTCTCGGGCTCGGCATGCTGAACGCGGCCGCCATCGCAGGCCTGCGGCTGCCCACATTGATCGTGACACTCGGCACGCAGGGCATAATCCGCGGGCTGCTCTTGTCTTACATCGGCTCCAAGGTGATCCCCAACTACCCTGCCGGGCTCGATCAGCTGTCCACAAACTACCTGGTCACGGCTCAGGGAGCGGCGGCTCAGGGGGCAGGGGCGACGCGGCTGAACGTCCTGATCATCCCCGCAATCTTAATTTGTGTGCTCGTCAGTCTGCTGCTGCGCTACACGATGGTGGGCCGAGGCATCTATGCAATCGGAGGCGACGCCGAGTCCGCCCGCCGCACCGGATTCCCAGTCGTCGGAATCCAGGTTTTCATCTATGCCTTGGCAGGGATCCTCGCGGGCATTGCAGGGATGATGCACGTGACTCAAGTGCGGCTTGCCAACCCATATGAGCTCGTGGGCGACGAATTGGATGTCATCGCGGCAGTCGTCCTCGGCGGTGCCTCCATCTTTGGCGGCAAGGGCTCTGTCGCGGGAACGGTGCTCGGCGTCGTGCTCATCGCGCTGATCAAGAACTCGCTGATCCTGCTGGGCGTGCCGGGTTCCTGGCAGCGGGCAACGGTCGGGCTCCTGCTCCTCATCGGTGTGGCGGCACAGGCATTGAGCGCCGGCGGCCGGCGGCGGCGGATGGATCTGCTTGCGGAGAGCGCGTCATGAGTGACATGGCCAGACGCGTTGTCCAACGAATGTTGGCCGAGCGAAGCCTGGTGCGCCTCGCCGTTCTCACACTGGCCGTGCTAATCGTCTTCTCATCGATCAGCAGCACCTATCTCACCGTCATCAACTTCCAGTCGATGGGCTTTCAGGTAGCTGAGGTAGGACTGTTGAGCCTCGCCGTGATGTTGGCGATGCTTACCGGCGGGATCGACTTGTCGATCATCTCGGTGGCCAATATCGCGGCTATCGTCGCCGCTCAGCTATTCAGGAGCACCAACGCTGCAACAGCCCAACCAGATCAAGCGCTCGTGATGACCCTCGGGTTCATCCTGGTCGGCGTTTTGGCGGGAACGGCGTGCGGTGTTCTCAACGGGCTGCTCATCACACGACTACGGATCACGCCGATCCTGGCGACCCTAGGCACGTTGCAGCTGCTGAACGGTCTTGCCATCATCTGGACGGGGGGCCAAGCCGTTTACGGCATGCCCAACGCGTTCCTCAACATCGGTATCGCCAGCATCGGCCAGGTCCCTATGCCGGTGTTGATCCTGTTCGCGGCAGCATTGGGAACCGCGGTGTTCGTCAACCGCACCGGCATCGGTTTACGTCTGAGGCTGATCGGTGCCAATCCCACCGCTGCAAGATATTCCGGCCTGAACAACGACCGCGTGTTGATGATCACCTACGTCGCAAGCGCCTTTCTAGCATCGCTCGCAGGCATCATCATCGCGGCGCGTTCCGCCAGCGCCAATGCAGACTACGGCGTTTCATATCTGCTCCTGGCGATTGTCATCGTGGTCCTGGGGGGAGTGAATCCGATGGGAGGTTACGGCACCGTCACCGGCGTCGTCCTCTCGGCTTTTGTACTTCAGATGGTGTCCAGCGGTTTCAACATGGTTGGCTTCAGCTCCTTCGCCTATCAGATCGCGCAGGGGGCGATTCTCATCGGTGTCATGGGCTTAACCGCGTTGGCCCATCGATACGGTATAGAGGGCCGCCCAAAGATACTGAAGCGACGGAGCCGCACCGAGCAATCCGCCCCTCAACCACCCGAAGGGAAGCGTGATGAAAAAGCTCATCAACCATCCTGACAAATTCGTCGACGAGATGCTCGAAGGGCTGCTGTTGGCGCACCCAGATCTGCTGCGGCCGGCGAGCGACGACCACCGTGCGCTCGTCCGTGCCGACGCGCCCTTGCAAGACAAAGTCGGCATCGTTACCGGCGGGGGTTCGGGTCATCTCCCCGTGTTCCTTGGCTACGTCGGCAAAGGACTGTGCACCGGAGTGGCCATCGGGGGAGTTTTCTCCTCACCGTCCCCGGATCAGATGTTAGCGGCCACCCGAGCATCGTCCGGTGGCGCCGGAGTGCTGTACCTCTACGGGAACTACGGGGGAGATGTGCTCAACTTCGACCTCGCCGGCGACATGGCGGAGGCCGAGGACATCCCCACCCGCACAGTCCTCGTGGCCGACGATGTCGCCTCTGCGCCGCCGGATCGGGCGACGGACCGTCGCGGCGTCGCGGGACTGTTCTTCGCCTATAAGTGTGCCGGTGCAGCGGCCGAGCGCGGCGACTCGTTGGACGAGGTGGTGGATGTGGCGGTGACGGCTGTCGCCAGCACGCGCAGCATGGGTGTTGGTTTGTCACCGACGATCCTGCCGAGCGCCGGCAAGCCCACGTTCGAACTAGGCGAGGGCGAGATGGAGATCGGCATCGGCATCCATGGGGAGCCGGGCGTGCATCGTGGCACCATGGAGTCGGCCGACGCCGTTACCGAGCGCCTGACCGGTGCCATTGTCGACGACATGGAGCTGCGCTCTGGAGACCGGGTGGCGGTGCTGGTAAACGGTATGGGGGCGACCCCCCTGGAGGAGCTGTACATCTTGTACCGACGCGCCTGGCAGCTCTTGCGTGACCTCGGTGTCGAGGTCCACCGCCCCTATGTCGGTGAGTTCGCCACGAGCCTCGAGATGGCCGGTGCATCTCTATCGGTGATCCGATTGGGTGATGGCCTCACCGAGCTCCTTGATGCTCCGGCCCGGTCCCCCTTCTTTCTCCAGTGAAAGGCGACGCGCTGGTGGAGTTGCTCGACACCACCCTGGAACGACTGGGCACCAGCCGTGACGAGCTGCGCGACCTCGACGCTGCACTCGGCGACGGCGACCTCGGCATCACCGTAGAGAAGGGCTGCGAAGCCGTGCGCTCGAAGCTAGCGGAGCTGACAGAACCGGCACCGGTGCAGGTGATCCGCGCGGCGGGCGCGGCTTTCGCGGGCGGCAATCCCTCGACCATGGCCGCCCTCGTCGGCGGTGGGCTGCTCGCCGGTGCGAAGACCATCGCGGACACCCCCGACTTCACGCGCGAGGACGCCGTCCGTTTCGCGCGAGCCGTCACCGACAGCATCATCATGAAGGGGAAAGCCGAACTGGGCGAAAAGACGATGCTGGATGCTCTGGTCCCTTCCGTAGAGGCTCTCGAGAGCTCGGACGGGGACGACTCCGAGGTACTGGCCGCCATGGTGGACGCTGCCCGGCGAGCGGTGGAGGAGACGGCGACTCTCCAGTCGCGGCGCGGGCGCGCGTCGTGGATCGGCGAGCGCAGCAAGGGTCATCCCGACCCCGGAGCCACTGCCTACCTACGAT
>JALZIO010000197.1 GCA_030860245.1 Actinomycetota bacterium
CAACGGCCTCGATCCACAGGGCATGAAGGATGTCCGTCACCTCCTGCGCCGCCTCGCCGACGACGGAGTGACCGTGTTCGTCTCGAGCCATTTGCTCTCCGAGGTCGAGGCCATGTGCGACAAGGTCGGAGTGCTGTCATCCGGCCGCCTGGTTGCAGACGGCGCCCCGGCCAGCCTTCGCAAGGCATCTGGGAGCGTCGTCTACGAAGTGGACGACGGCGAGATCGCGCTGGGCATCCTGAGGTCGCTCGAGGGGGTTGTGGTCGAGGACGAAGCCACAGTCGGCGACTCCGGGGCGCCCGCGCTCATTCGCGTGAAATTGAGGGAAGGGGTGACCCCGGCGCGGGTCAACGCAGAGCTCGTCGGACGGGGCGTGCAGGTTGGCGCCGTGATACCCGAGCGGGAACGGCTCGAGGACGCCTTCCTGTCCCTCACAGAGGAGCCGGACTCCGACGAATGGGTCTCGCATGCCGGCTGATGTCGCGGCGCGATGTACAGGGTAGAGATAGCCAAGGCGGCTCGCCGCTGGAGGACCTGGGTCATGGCGGCGTGCTTCGTTGCCATTCCCACTCTTATCGTGGTGGCGCTCGTGTTGACGTCCGAGCCGCCCGAACCAGGCGAGGGGCCGCCCTTCCTCCGTCTCGTCGAGATCAACGGCGTCTTCGCCAGCCTCGTGGGGCTCTCCGTGATTCAGCCGTTCTTTCTCCCATTGGCGACCGGACTGCTAGCGGGCGACGCGATCGCGGGGGAGTCGTCGGCGGGGACACTTCGTTACCTCTTGGTCCGGCCTGTCGGCCGGGCGCGCTTGGTGGGGGTCAAGTACGCATCGGTTGTTACCCAGGTGGTTGCCGCCATTGTGATCGTTGCCCTCACCGGGCTTGCCGTCGGTGGCCTTGCTTACGGCATCGGGCCCCTGCCGACACTTTCGGGCACCACCCTTGCAGTGGGTCCCGCCCTCCTGCGCGTAGCCGGCGCCGGTCTCTACCTCGCGCTGGGCATGGCGGGGCTGGTTGCAGTTGGCTTGTTGTTCTCGACCCTGACGGATTCGGGCCCCGGAGCGACCGCTGCCACGGTGGGCGTCTATATCGTTATGCAGGTCCTCGATGCGCTCCCTGCCCTGCGCATAATCCATCCGTACCTACTGAGCCACCATGCGTTGGCGTTCGCAGATCTGTTTCGCTCCCCGATTGCGCTGGACGGGATCACGCGGGGGCTGATCGTGGACGCAGGCTACATCCTGGTCTTTGGCGCGTTGACGGTGGTCCTCTTCAGCCGCAAGGACATAACCTCCTGAAGCGCGCCTTGAGTGGGTGGGTTGTCAGGCCAGGGCCGGCGCCAGCTCCCGTCCCATCAAGGCGACCATGTCCAGGTCCGAGTGGTCGATGTGCTGGAGCATGACCCGGTCGACTCCGGCATCCTTCATTGCCGTCAGGTGTGCGCCAACCTCGTCCACGGTACCGACCACTTGCCCGCGTCCTTCCTGCTTCAGCCACCCCTCGGGATCGTTTGCCTCGCGGGTTCTGTCGAGCCGCCGCCCGACGCGATCGAGAAGCTCGCTCCGGTCGGTCGCCACAAGGCAACCGGTCATCACCGACAGGCGGAGTTCCCCAGGATCCCTCCCTGCGCCGGCCCAGGCGGCCTCGAGTCTTTCTCTGGCGGCCCGGCATTCATCTGGCGATTGAGTGAGGATGTTGTACTCATCCGCCCACAGCGCTGCGAGCCGGGCCGTTTTCGGCTTCGCCGACCCGCCCACGATCAGGGGAGGGTGTGGTCTCTGTACCGGTTTCGGTAGGGCGCTCAGCTGGTTCAGCCGATAGTGGTGGCCCTCGAAGCTGAAGACCGCCTCGGTCCACTGGCGATGGACGATCTCGATCTGCTCGGACAGGATCTCCATGCGGGTGTTCGTGTCATAGAAAGGGAACCCATAGGCGAGATGCTCCACTTCGCTCCACCCGGCTCCCATCCCGAGCTCTACGCGCCCTCCGGACACATGGTCGGCTGTGGTCACGCACTTGGCCAGGACGGACGGATGCCGGAAGGTTGCAGGAGAGACGCACGTCCCGAGCCGGATGCGTTCGGTCGCCGCGCCCAGAGCCGTCAGGGTCGTCCAGGCATCGAGTGACCCGTTGTCCAACTGGCCCCTGACCGATGTGTAGTGGTCGGAGCGAAACAAGCCCTCGAGGTTGTTGTCTTCGCAGGCCCGAGCCAGAGCGACCCACTCCTCCCAACCCACGTCCTCCTGCCCTTCGATCATGAGACAGATGCGCATGGCTTTCCTCTTTTCAGGGTTGGGCTGCCGGGGGGAGTGTAGGTCGATCGGCGATCTTGTGCCCGGGGGGTTTTGGGGTTACTGTATGTGTCGGGGCGCTTACGCCATGTGACCCCCGGGCGTATGCGCCGAAATGGTTGACGCCTCGCCAGAGCCGATCACTTTTGCACGCCAGGGCAGATTGAGGGGCGGACATGGAGCCTGCTGACGAAATCATCCGGCGCGTCGACGTGCTGGACAAACTGAGCGAGATTGTCTTCGAAACGGATCCCGTCGGCAACTGGACCTATCTCAACAAGGCATGGACCGATATCACCGGTTTCGGCGTCGAAGAGAGCCTCGGCTCCAACTTCCTCGATCACGTCCACCCCGACGAGCGCGAGGAAACAGTGGTTCTGTTCATGGGCGTCATCTCAGGGGGGGCCCTCTACTGCCACCATGAGACTCGCTATCGCACGGCAGGGGGTGGTTACCGCTGGGTCGAGCTTCGTGCCAGTGTCCTCCGCAACCAGTCCGGCGACGTCACAGGAAACGCCGGCACAATCGTCGACATAAGTGAGCGTCGCGCGGTCCAGGCACTGCTTGCCGAGCACAACCGGATCCTCGAGCTCATCGCACAGGACGTGCCTCCGGAGGAGATACTCGGCGAGCTTGCACAGCTATTGGCCCACTACGGGGAAGAGAACGTGAGTGTCGCGACGCTTGCGGATCAGGACGTACCCCTCCTGCCAGGTGAATCACCGCCTACGGCTTTGCTCCTTGAAGAGTCGCGCGGAAAGGCTTCGACGCATGTCGGCACTGCAACCGTGTTGGCAGCGACAGGGCGACCGGGTGGGGCGATCGAGACCTCGTTTTCCCCCGGCGCCCTCCACTCTTTCGTCGACGTTTTTCGACAGAAGGCCTTCGCCAAGGTGCCCATTCGCTCCAGCAAGGGTGGCGGGCTGCTCGGTTTCTTCGTGATGGCAAAGCCGGCGCTCGAACGCCTGGAGGAGGCTCAGCCAGATCTGATCTCGCGCGGCTTGGACCTGGCGGCCATCGCAATCGAGCGCCGTCAGGCCAATGACCATGCATTGCACCGTGCCCTGCATGATCCCCTTACTGGCCTGCCCAACCGCTCGCTTATGGAGGGGCGGATCCAGCAGGCTCTGGACAGCGCGCGGCGGCTCAAGGAGTCCGTTGGTCTGTTGCTTGTCGACCTGGACAACTTCAAGGTCGTCAATGACACCCTCGGCCATGAGGTCGGAGATCAGCTGCTCCAGCATGTGGCCGGCCGGCTGGGAGGATCGCTCAGGCAGGCGGATACCGTCGCCCGTCTTGGTGGGGACGAGTTCGCCCTTGTCCTTCCGGGCATCGATGGCGTCGGAGACGCCGACCGCGTCGCCGGTAAAGTGCTGCGCCGGTTAAGAGAGCCGGTTGAGTGCAGCGGCATTGTGCTCAACCCCGACGCCAGCATCGGCGTGTCGCTCTTCCCGCAGCACGGCTCGGACGCGACGGCCTTGTTGCGTCGGGCGGATATCGCGATGTATCGAGTAAAACGGCGAGGCGGCGGTCACGCATTCTACGAGCCGTACCATGACGAGGAACGTCTGAGTGCGCTGGAGCTAGCTGCGGAGCTCGGCAGGGCGATCGAATCCCAAGAGCTGGTGGTCCATTATCAGCCAAAGGTGTCGCTCGCCACCGGTGAGATCATTGGCGTCGAAAGCCTCGTCAGGTGGCGTCATCCCCGCCGGGGCCTCCTGCTCCCAGACCGATTCATTCCCTTGGCCGAGAACACCGGTTTGATCAAGCGGTTGTCGCTCGCGGTTCTTGGGCGAGCGCTTGCAGACAACGAGTTGTGGCGCGCGGAGGGCGTCGATATCACCCTCGCGGTAAACCTTTCAGCTCAGTTGCTGCACGACAGCAACATGCGCGCCACCATCAATGAGTCGTTACGCTCCTCCTCCTTATTTGCCGACGGTCGCCTCGAATTGGAGATAACTGAGAGCGCTTTCATGGCGAACCCCGAAGGCGCAATCGAAGCGATCACCAACCTCGACTCTGCGGGGGCGGCCTTCACTATCGATGACTTCGGCACGGGGTACTCATCTCTGACGTATCTCAAGCGACTACCGGTCCGCTCCATCAAGATCGACCAATCTTTCATCCGTGACTTGGCAACCGACGAACGGGACGCCTCCATCGTGAGCTCTGCTATCGACTTGGCTCACAACCTCAGTATGGACGTGGTTGCGGAAGGGGTCGAGAGTGCCAGAGTGGGCGATTTTCTGCGCGATCTCGGGTGTGATTTCGCTCAAGGCTACTTCTACGCCGCGCCGATGCCGGCGTCCGAGCTGCTGCCTTGGCTCCTGAAGGAGGATCTGCGCCTAGCCAGCTCCTAGCTTAGCTGGCGTCACTTGTCGTTGTGATGGATCGCGCAGTAACTATCTCTTTGTTCGCGGCCAGTCTCATCGGTCCTGTTGGCCGTCGCGAGGGTTGACGCCTGCGTGGCTGCGCTCGTCTCGATCTTGTTGGTCGTTAAAGTCTCCTCCTTCGAGAGTAGAACGGCATTCTGCCATGCCTCCTCGCGCCAGTTCTTCACGATCTGCAAGAAGCCGTCATCGTCCAGCCTGGTCCCCTCCACCTGAGTATCGTCGATGGTGGGATCAAGCCGCCGGGCCGCCTCCTCGATGGCCTTTATCTGCACCCGTTGGAGAATCTTATTGACCTTGTCGTGGTCCGCTTTCCCATTGGGCTGTTTTGGAGCGGCTATGGCATCCAATGCAAATGGCAAGTCACGGTTGATATGGGCGCTCACCCCGAGAAGGAGATCTCCTCCGCCGGTGGTGCTGCCGTCCTGAGCGGAGTCAAAGGCGATCCTCCATGCGGACGGGACCTTGCTCATATTCCCGGCTTTGTAGGCGTCGAAAGCCCTGAAGTAATAGAGGGCGAACAATGCGTCCTCGTGATTTACAAAGGGCGTGTTGCTGAAGTAGTTGGGGTTGCTCTTTACCGTCCGCAAATACTCTTCAGTCGTTCGCAGATAGAGCAAGGAGAACACTGCGTTGTGGTCGCACCCGTCCATCAAGGGTTTGTTGCGCCGCTTCATCTCGGCAACAACTGCCTCCACGCACGAAATGTCGCCGCGCACGCATACGTTGTCGCTGTTTGGGTCCCAGCCGGGCTTGAACGTTTTCATGATCTGAGACCAGGACGGCGCTGCCAGCGCAGGCCGGACCGTGGTGGTCCCGATCAAAGCAACCATCAATCCCAGGCAAACGGCTCTGCCAAAGGCGGCCCTTGTTCGCTTCATCCTAACCCCCAGTCGTTACCAGCGACGTCACGTTACTGATTGATCGCGGAGCGTATCCGGAAGGGGCGACCGGGGTCAAGG
>JALZIO010000200.1 GCA_030860245.1 Actinomycetota bacterium
CCTAGGTCTCTACGGGATCAAGAGTTTCGCATCCCCAATCGCGACTTCGGAATACTGCCGTTCTGGTTCCTCAACGGCGAATTGGACCCAGACGAGATGCGCTGGCAACTCAAGGAACTGCGTGACAAAGGAATGCAGGGCGTGGTATTTCACGGACGCTATGGGCTGGAAATGCCCTACCTAGGCGGCACTTACCTCGACCGCATCCGCATCGGCGTTGAGGAGGCCAACCGCCTCGGCCTTGCATCGTGGATTTACGACGAGATGAATTGGCCGAGTGGCACTGCCGACAAGCGGGTGCTCAAAGAGCGGCCGGATCTCGCTCAGCGCTACCTAGAGTGCATCTCCTTCTCGGTCACCGGCCCTTGGTTCATGTGTCTTACGGGCGAGGACAGCAGATATCTCGATTTTCAACGCTCGACACCCGTGGCCATGTTTGCGGTTGGGGAAGACGGCACAGTCATCAACCTAACTCGCAACTTGTCGTTCAAGAAAGTCGTCCCTTGGGAGGTGCCGCCGGGCCGGTGGCGCTTAAGCTACATCGTCGAGAAGCGGGCCGACTACTACATCGATGCTCTCGATCCCGAGGCAACATCCACCTTCCTGCGCCTCGGCTACGACCCGTACATCGATGTTCTGGGGAACGGCGCCAGGGACGCTCGAGGACGATCTCTGGTCGGGTTCTACTCGGACGAACCGGCCATGCATTACTTCCTGACCGCCGTGAACAATCCCATTGTCCCGTGGACCAAGGACATGTTTCGCCGCTTCGAGGAGCGAAACGGGTACGACTTGAGATCGAATCTTCTCGACCTCTTCTTCGACACGCGGCCCGAAGGCGCACAAACCCGGCACGACTTCTACAACACCACCACTGCATTCTACGCCGACGCCTACTACCGGCAGATCCACGAATGGTGCCGGGACAACAACGTGGTGTTCACCGCCCATCTGCTGTACGAAGAGTGGATCCGTCAAATGGTGAGGGTCGAGGGCAACGCCTTCCGTCACTATGAGCACATGGATGTTGTGGCGGTCGACCACCTCTACCCCGTGATAGGCACCCCAGAAGCTCCAGACCAGCATGTTGCCATGAAGCTCGCTTCTTCGGCTGCACACCATTTTGGAAGCGACCGCCTCATTTGCGAATCGTTCGGTGGCATCTTCATGGACGCAACGATGCAGCGCATGAAGTGGATTGCCGACTGGGAATACGTGCTTGGTGTGAACGTGCTGAACCCGCATGGGTTCCACTACACCTTCGAGGGCCCCCGCAAGCGCGACTGGCCACCTTCGATGTTTTACCAGTACCCATGGTGGCATTATTACGGCGAATTCTCCGCGTACATGAGCCGCACCTCCGAAATGCTCACAGGTGGCCGCCACGTTGCGAAGGTTGCCGTTGTGTGGCCCATCAATTCCATGTTTGCGGCCTACCTGCCCGATACCCACACACCCGAGAGCACGGCTATCGAAACAGGGCTGAACGTCGTCACCGATCTGCTGCTGCGGTTGCACCACGATTTCGATTACCTGGACGAAGAGGTCCTGGCGGGGGCGGAGGTCGCCAACGGCAAGCTGCGCATCGCCGATGAGGAATACGAGCTTGTGCTGTTGCCGCCCATGCCGCATGTCCGCGAAACGACCGTCGAAGCTCTGGAGCGTTTCGTGTCCGCGGGTGGCCGGGTGCTTGGAACCCTGGTCTCGCCTCGCCTCGCCTTCGGCGGAACCGGGATGACCGATGTGGCGGTGCGCATAGAGCGGTTGATGGGGGGCCCGGGGGATAGTGGCGGTGACGGCTTCCGCCTCGTGCAGCAGGAGCATGGAGCTGGTATTGGAGCCTTTATTCAGGGTGACCCGGACGAACTCGCTGCCGGACCGGGACCCGAGAGAGACCGATTCGCCGAGGCACTCGATGCCGGAGTCCGCAGCTTGATCGAGCCCGATGTCGAGATCTCCAACCCCGCCGTCTTTGTCCTCCACCGGCAGCGCGACGATGGTGACCTCTACTTTCTAGTCAACACCACGTTCGAGGAGCAATCGGCCGAGGTCCGGCTGCCGGGAGCCGTCGAGCCAGTTCTGTGGGACCCCACTTCGGGCGATCGGCGCCGGGCGACGGCCCGCGTGCTCGACGAGTGGACGACCCTCAACCTGGCGCTACCACCTGTGGGGTCGATGTTCGTGATCATCCGGCAAGAAGCTGTTGGATCGTCGGAGGTCGCCGAGCTCGATCTGGCTCCCTCCTTTGCGTTGCCCGGTTCCTGGACGTTCGAGCCCGAGGACGACAACGCTCTGGTGCTCAAGGACTGGTCGGCGGCTCCCGAGCAGGAGGGGTTGAGTTGCGAGGTGTACGCGGATCCGGAGGCCGATGACGGGCACTGGCAGCCGGTCGGGGCCGGAGCATGGGCGTATCAACTGCCCGCCGAACCTGATCGACCGTGGCCCATTCCGGTGTGGTACCGAATCCCATTCGAGGTGGACGAGATCCCCGAGCGAATCGCCTTGCTCGTGGATGGGTTCGATGGAGACGAGTCCGAGATCTGGTTGAACGGAAGCCCAGTCACGGCGCCGCGCCTGCGCAGTCGGATCGACGCGCAGATGCAGGAGCTCGACTTGACCAGCGCCGTCAGAGCGGGTCGTAATGTGTTGGCCGTCAGGCTGGTCCTCAAAGATGCTACCGGCGGTATCGTCGATCACGTAAAGC
>JALZIO010000202.1 GCA_030860245.1 Actinomycetota bacterium
GGAGAGGGGTGGGTGGGGGCGGAGAGGGGTGGGTGGGGGCGGAGAGGGGTGGGTGTCGCGAGCAGTCGAAGGCGAGGCCCTCCGCGCGCTCAGATCTCCATGATGATCGGCAAGATCATCGGCCGCCTGCGGGTCCTCTTCCACACGAACTCCCCCAGCGCGTGGCGGCACGCCTTCTTGATCGTCGACCACTCGGTCACGCCCTCCGCGCTGAGCTGATCCAGCGCCTGCGCAACCCGATCGGAAGCCTCTTCGAGGAGCTCTCGCGATTCGCCGTGGTAGGTGAACCCGCGGCTGATCAGGTCGGGTCCCGCCAGCACCTCGCCGTGCTGGGAGTCGATCGTCACGACGCAGATGAGGATTCCGTCCTCCGCGAGCGTCTTCCGGTCGCGGAGCACGATCGGGCCGACGTCGCCGACCCCCAGACCGTCGATCAGCACCATTCCCGCCCGGACCTGCTGTCCTCGTCGAATTCGGCCGGCCCTCAGCTCGAGCACATCGCCGTCCTCCACGATGCTGATATCGGCCTTCGGAATACCGCCGCTTTCGGCTATGCGGGCATGCAACACGAGCTGCCGGTACTCGCCGTGCATCGGGACGAAGTTCCTCGGCCGGACCACCGACACCAATTCCGCAAGCTCCTCGGAGGATGCATGACCGGAAACGTGCACGCTGCTGTTGCCCGAATGGAAGACGTCGGCGCCTGTGCGGTAAAGGGCATTGAGCACGCGATGCACCGCGGATTCGTTCCCGGGGATGGGGCTGGCCGACAGGATGACAACGTCGTCGGGCTCAACCGAAACTGTCTTGTGCTCGCCGGAAGCGATAAGCGAAAGCGCCGACAGCGGCTCGCCCTGGGATCCCGTGCACACGATCACCGTCTCTGCGGCCTCATGACGGCCAAGCTCGGCGAGGTCCACGACAGTGCCGGGGGCAAACGATAGATATCCGAGCTCCAGCCCCACTTCGACGTTGGCGACCATCGAACGACCCACAAAGGCCACCCTTCGCCCGCAGGCCTCGGCGCGCTCACACACCTGTTGGATCCGATGGAGGTGGGATGCGAAGCACGCCACGATGATCTTGCGCCGGGCGCCGGCGAAAATCTCCTCGAGCGCCTCATTCACCACGGCCTCGGAAGGCGTACGTCCCGCCCGGTCGGCGTTGGTCGAGTCCGACAACATCAGGTCCACGCCCAGCGCCGCCACCTCTTTGAAGGCTTCGATGCCGGCCCTGTGCCCCCCACCGGGAATCTGGTCGAGCTTGAAGTCACTCGTGTAGAGGATCCGCCCCTCGTCGGTTTCGATGACGAGCGAGATGGCGTCGGGGATGGAGTGAGACACAGCGAGCGTCTCACATCGGAAAGGGCCGATGGCCAATCTTCCAGGGGCATCGATCGGTATCAGGTCGGCCTTCAAACCGGCCGAATCCAGGCGCTTCCTGGCCATGCCCAACGTGAGCCGCGTTCCGTACACGGGGACGTTGACCTCCTTGAGCAGCCAGGACAACGCTCCCACGTGGTCTTCATGACCATGGGTCAGCACGATGCCGTCGCAACGCTCCGCCCGGTCGCGCACATACGAAAAGTCGGGGATCACAAGATCCACCCCGAACATCTCGTCACTGGGAAAAGACAGCCCTGCATCCACGACCAGCAGCCGGCCGTCGAGCTCGACGACCGTCATGTTGCGCCCGATCTCCCCCAGCCCGCCGAGGAAAATGACCCTTACAGGATCGGTGTTCCCCGGGGTCAAATAAGCCCAGCCTGCTCGAGCGCCGAGCGGACGACGACCACCTCTTCCTGAGTTGCAGCCACCAACGGCAGCCGTGGATCACCGACTTCCAAACCAAGAATGCGACACGCCGCCTTGATGCCGATGGGACTGGTGGTCACGGTCATGATCGTGTCGAACAATGGCATCAGGGAGAGGTAGAGGCGTTGCGCCTCGTCGACCTTCCCGTCGTACCAGGCGGCGAACAGCTCCTTCATCTGAAGCCCAACGATGTGCGAGCACACGGAGATGACCCCCACCGCGCCTGCGGCAAGATGCGGCATCAACATCACGTCGTCGCCGCAATAGATGTCGAAATCGTGCATCCCGCCGGCATCCAGCTCGGAGCGCAGGCGGGCGGTCTCCGAAGCATCGCCGACGGCGTCCTTGACTGCGACGAAGCGCTCGTGTTGCGCCAGCCGTAGCAGCGTCGGGCGTTCGATGCGGCGAGCGGTGCGCCCAGGGATGTCGTACAGGATCAGCGGGACCGGCGAGGCATCGGCAATGGCTGCAAAGTGAGCGACCAGGCCGTTCTGGGGCGGTTTGGAGTAGTAGGGGGTAACGACCACGCAGGCGTCGACACCCTTGTCCGCCGCCTCCCGGGTGAGCTCGACCGACTCCGAGGTGTTATAGGTACCGGTGCCGGCGATCACCTTCGCGTGCCCTGACACTTCCTCGACGATTCCCGAGAACAGGCTCAGCTTCTCGGCATGAGAGAGGGTGGGAGATTCGCCTGTAGTCCCGGTCACGAAGATTCCGTCGGACCCGTTGTCGACGAGATGGGCCGCCAGCTTGCGGGCGCCGTCGAGGTTCAGGGACCCGTCGGGGTTGAACGGAGTCACCATCGCCGTGATCACCTGGCCGAACTTTCCCTGAGTCATCGTTACCTACCTCCTCTTGCCGGGTCCTCGGAGCGTCACCTGCCACCCACGCTACCCTTCTACCTCTGTTTCGAGGCGGACCCCGGCGGCTCTGCCTATCTCGCTCCCGTCGTAGACCTGGACGGCGTTTGCAGCCGGGCCCGGCCGCTTGGGAACGGCCAGGTCGAAGGTGATGGTGGCCGAACCGCCTTCCGACAGGAAGGGCTCCTGAGCCGATGCTCTGTTGAAGTGATAGACGACCCCGTCCTCGGAGACGCCGGCGGGATTCGGGTGGACCGATCTCACGTCACCTGGTGCATTGCCCCCCGTGACGTCGACGATGGGGATTGGCAGGTCGGGGTCACCCGCCCGGGTGAAGGCCACTATCAACGTCCCGATGTCGCCGGGGCCGGGATTGATCACCTCCAGCACCGCCGGCTGCACCGAGCCCCTCGGCGCCGACGGCGGGAACTCCACGGTTACCTGAGGCAGGCCCTTCCCAGACTCGGACAACCCGGACCCAGAGGCTGCGCAGGACGCGGCCACGACCCCCCACGCGACAATCATCAGGAGATGTCTGTTCATTGCTCAAAGATCGAGCAGGTGCTCCAGCCCAACCGTCAGTCCCTCCAGCGAGCCAACCTTCTTGAGACCCATCACGACCCCCGGCATGAACGACAGACGATCCACCGAGTCATGGCGGATCGTCAGGGTCTCGCCATCGCCCCCGAAGACAACCTCCTGATGGGCCACCGAGCCGGGCAGGCGCAGCGAATGGATCCGGATGCCACCCGCATCACCTCCGCGGGCGGCTGCCGGCGAC